>JAPPFH010000054.1 GCA_028875185.1 Chloroflexota bacterium
CTGCACCTTGTCGGTACGCTCATATGGCTACGATAAAATGTCAACAGAACCTAGATAACTCCAGCAGGACCTTGGTAAGATTCTGTTTATCCACGATTCCCAACTCATCACGTGTAAGATTAAGGAAACCGCGAACGCTTTCAACGCTCACTGGTACTTGCGTTGTTTGACCACCGACATTCACTTGGGGATTGAGTGGGCTACTTAGCGTGGGGTCTATGGGGCCAAGTACTGCTTGCTTCGTCATGATGATTCTGTCAGCGCCAATGGACATTAGTGTGCCAGCGCTTTGTGCTTTCGAAGGAACAAAGACTTCTAGCTCGTCACAAAACATTCTTATAAGGTTTATCAGCCGCCAAGCCGTAAGCGTATGGCCTCCACTAGTGTGAAGGATAAGAGATATACGTGCTACCGGACCAATCGTATCCAAAAGATCGACGAAGGGATCAATTACATCCTGCGCTATTGAGGTTTCCATTCCAGTCCGATCGCTGGTTACATACGCCAATACCGCCGTGTCCCGGTCCTTCTCGATCTGATGGTACAATTGTAGTCGGCTAGAATAGCTCATTTCTTTCCTTACTCTTGGAGACTCGGGTTGATAATTCGTTAGTAGGTTATTGATTAAATGAAAAGGCTAGGCACGCTGCGCCCGCCCCGCTGCCTGCGCCTTCAGTCGTCCAGTTCGACCCTGATCTTGCCGCTCTTGCTGGCGCCGTCACTGCTTTCCTCATCTTCTTCTGCCGACAGATTGGCCCGCGCCTGCGCCTCATGATCGGCTTCGCCCGGCGCATCGTGGTCTTCCATCTCGCTGGCTTTCTTGATTTCATCAATGGCTGCGTCAATCAAAACGCGAAAGCCGGTGGCGAATTCGTTGCCCGCCGCTTGCGTATGCTCTTTGAAACGCGGCGGCAACAGCGACTCCATCGCTTTGCCAAATTCTTCCAAGCCGCGGCGCTGATGAAATATAAATTGTTCGAGCGGCGTTTGTCCATCGTCGCCAACCGCTTCCTCCGGCGTCGGCTTCATCTCTTCGCTCATCGCATCGCTCCTCATTAGATCAGCGTCATCATCTCCCTATACGCCCGACCACCGCAATAGTTTCGCGCGCCATTTGATAAGGGTTGTAGGGGCGAGCCGCTGGGCCGCCCTTCGAATTAAGATGCGGCTTAGCCTTCTTCCCCAGCCAACTGCTCAAGCAGCGCCAAGTCCTTTCGCAGACTGCGATCGCGCCAATAGTGGCTACCCATCAGCGTCCCCAATATCGCGAAAACGACCGCCAGCCCCAGCGCCAAGTATCGCGAATTGTCCGGCGTGATGAAGAAGCCGAGCAGCGTCCGATTCCAGGCATCCGCCAGCGCCGCCAAATCACCCGGCGCGCCTTCCCGCAAGGCGACATAACTGTCGTTGCCGAAGACCATGCCCATCGCCGCCGCGCCATCGCTGGAATATACGACCCAATCCCCGCTCGGCAAAGTAACATTGTCCGCTTGTTTCAGCAAGCTCGGTAAGCTCCCCCCTATGGCGTCCAGCGCGAGCGCGATTTCCCGTCCGGCGTCGTCCTGCGCATCGTCCGTCCGCGCCAGCGTCAGCACGACCGTCCGCGCGGCCGGGTCCCGCTCGACGAAACTGATGACGACCGTGCGCTCGCCCGCCCGCCGCGCCATTACCGAAGCCGTCGTGGCTTCATCAAGGTCGTAGGCCAGCACATGCCAGGTGCCATCCGCCAGATTGACCTTGTCGCTGTAAATCGGCGGTGAAACTTGGGACCCAGTCAGCGCGTCGAGTTCCGATTCTACAGCGGCGATGACATCGCCCGTGGCAAGGCTCGCCGTGCGAATGGTCGCTTGTTCCGCCGCCAGATGAAATTGCGCAATGTCATCCGTGCTCTGGTTTTCCCAATCTTCGATGATCGGCGCGTTAAAGGTCGTCGTCTGAAAATAGGGCGTGGACGCGCCCTCGCCATCTTCCGCGTAAACCGCGCCGATTGCGAATGGCGCGATAAGTAATGTCGCAATCGCGATTGCTGTTTTCATCATCATCATCTACTCGCTCAGCGCTTGCAGCTTCAAGAGATTCAGCGCCTCAATCCGCGCTTCAAGCCGAACCCGATGCCACATGATCGTAATCGGCATCAGCGTCAGCCAAAGCAGCAGGCTCGGCAGCAGCGCGATAACCACCCCGCTGGTCGCTTCGAAACCGCCCTGGGCATTTTGCGGGCTGGCGCCGACAATCACCGGGTGAATCGTCTCCGGTACAATGCGGATGATGAATAGCGTGATCAAAACGGTCACGAAAGCCAATATGCCATATACCGACATAAAGGCGCGGCGCTTGCCTGGATCGTCAATGCCCGCGCGCAGCATCAAATACGCGGCGTAAGTCAGGCACATGATGGCCGCCGATGTCAAACGCGGATCCCAAGTCCACCAGGTATTCCAGATCGGCCGTGCCCAAATCGAGCCCGTCAGCAGATTGATTAGCGAAAATGCCAAGCCCACCTCCACGCCCGCCAAAGCGATCCGGTCCCAAGTCTCGCTCTTCCGCGCCAGGTAGATGATGCCGCCAACGACCGTCAATCCGAAGGCGGTGAATGCGCCGAAGAACGACGGCATGTGGATGTAAAAGATGCGCTGAATTTCGCCCTGCTGAATATCGGTGCCGGCGACCGCAAATCCCAGTACCAGCGTCCCCGCGAATCCCAAGATGGTGAAAACCGTCAGGATACGCAGCAGTCGCGGCTGCGGGCTCGTTTCCATCCGCAGATCCAGCGTCGTAGATTTCGTCTTCCCCCCCACTTTCACCTCCATAATGTCGTCGAAACTATAAAATACTACCAATATACTGCCGGAATGTATAGATTTAAGCTGGTGATTCCGCCGCGTTCAGGCGCCGTCTCGTCATTCTTCCACGATGTATTCGTAAAGCAGCAGGCACAGCACCAGATAAATCACGCTGATGGCCGCTAACATCCCCAACGCGCCCTGCCATTCGCTGGCCGGCGCGCCGCCCAATATGCCCTTGGTCGCCCGCACCGCCGTCAGCAGAAATGGCAGCGCGATCGGCAGCAGCGCGATCGGCAGCAGCGCCTCGCGCGCCCGAGTCTGAACCGTCATCGTCGCCAGCAGCGTCCCGATCGTGGCAAGGCCGAAAATGCCGATCGCCTCTGTTAGAATGATCCAGCCATCCAGCAGGTTCAGCCCATACAGCATCGTCATAAGCGGCAGCATCGCCAGCCCTACAATCAGCGTAAAAATGAAATTGCCAAGCAGCTTGCCGACGAAGATCGCCGTCCGCGCGACCGGCGCCAGCAGCAGCGCGTCCAGATTGCCTTGATCGCGCTCCTGCGACATGCTGCGATTGAAACCCAGCAGGCTGGCGAAGACAAGCGTCACCCATAACACGCCGCTTACCGCCTCTTCCCGCGCCCCTTTATCCAACTCTAGCGCGAAGCTGAAGACCAATAAGCTCAATAAGGCAAAAAGCGCCATGACGCTGACCAACTCCCGCGCCCGAATCTCCGCCCGCAGGTCCTTGCTGATGACCGCAGTCACACAATTGAAGAAAGGCGTTTTCATGCGTTGGAGGAGCGGTATATCTCGCTCATATTACGGCGGCCAATGGCGTCGTCGAAAGCGATTCTACCACGCGCCAAAACCAGAGCGCGCCTGGCCGGCCGCGGAATCCGCTCCAGTTGATGCGTACTCATGATAATAGTCCGTCCGTCTTCGGTCGCAGCCGACAGCAACTCATCCAGCCGCTCGATCGCCGCTTGATCCAAACCGCTGTAGGGCTCATCAAGCAGCAGAACATCCGGCTGGTGCAAAGTCGCTCGCGCAATGCTCAAGCGCTGCTTCATCCCGCGTGAGAAGGCGCGAACCAAGCTGCCCGCCCCTTTGCTTAACCCGGCGGTCCGCAGCGCTTCAGCTATACGCCGCTCGCGTTCGTCGATACCGATGCCATACAGCTTGCCAAAGAATTCGAGGTTCTCGCGCGCTGTCAAATTCTCGTAGAGCAACGGCTGATGCGCCACCAAGCCGATTTGCGCCCGCACCGCCATCGCCTCGCGCGGCATCTCCCAGCCACCGATGCGGATTGCGCCCGCCGTCGGCTTGCTTAAGCCGCTGAGCAGCCGCAGCAATGTTGACTTGCCGCTGCCATTCGCGCCCAGAAGCGCCACAAATTCGCCCCGCCGCACCCTGAAGTTCAAGCTCCGCAGGGCGGGCAAGCCGCCATAGGCTTTGCTCAAGCCTTCGGCTATGATAATGGCGCTATCGTCAGGCATCGGCCGTCTCTATCAACTGCGCCAGATTCGCCTTGAGCGCGCGCCGCCGCTGATGGTACAAATCATGATTGATCCGCCCCTGATCATGATCGGCCTCCAGCCGCGCAAGCTCCGCCACCAAACTGTCGATCTCGCTCCCCTTTTTGTCTAACCGCCGCTTCATCAAGCCGATGCCGCCCAGCAGCGCGCCCGCCAACGCAATCACGCCGAGCAGAAGCGCGGGCAGCGATTCACTCGTGACGACCGCATGGTCATCGCTGCTCGTTGTGAAGGGGTCGCCCCTGATGTCGAAGCTGATCCGCGGCGCCCGCTCCACTTTGAGATCAGCGTTGTATTCGCGGATTCCAGCGCCAAGCTCGACCGCGTTAGTCCGCTGCAGCCACCCGCTGGCAACGCTCAAATCATTCGCAAGCGTCACGCTCACTGTTCCATCAATCAGATTGTTGAATTCTTGCTCGAATTGAGCGGTGTCATTATACGGCAGCCAAAACTCCAGCAGCACTTCATGAACTTCGCCCGGCAGCACCGGCAGCGTGTCGATGATCGAATCGGGCAATTGATCTATATCCTCGATGACGACATAGCGCCCCTGAGCGTCGCCGCTCAATAGCGTCGCGCCCGCGGGAAACTGTATCAGCAGCGCCGCCTCGCGTCCGTCGTCAAAGCCGCGCCCGCTGGTATAGATACGGTCGGAACTGTTGCGATAAGTCAGCCTCTGCCAGATGGTGAGGCCAGCGCCCAAACCTTCTAATTCAACCGGCGCGATAGTGATGTCAATTCGCGCGATGCTGACCACCAACGGATCGTTAGTCTCGTCATAGATCGTAATGATCCGCTCATCGTCTTGTTCCAGAAAAACGCGCTGGCTGAATAATCGCTCGCCATATAGCGCCCCTAGGGCAAAATCGAACGAAGCGGAGTAGGGGATATCCTTGAATAAGAAGGCGCCATCAGCGTCAATGGTTGTCTCGGAGATGAGGTAACCGCTGCCGCTGCTGCCATATCGCAGCCGCAGGACCGTGTCCGCCGGCACGATCCCGCCGCCCGTGCCGTGAATCACGCGCCCACCGATCTCCGCACGTGCCGCCGGCTCCGTTTCTGCGCCAGCCACGGCGGCTTTCAAGGTCCGCATCCGCGCATAGGCGGCCGCCGCCAAGGCTTCGGCTTCATTCAGCGCCGAAGCAAAGGGCTCTCGATTCAGAGTCGCGCCATACGCCACATCGCTGAAGACCGGCGGCACAAGCGCCGGAAACTCGCATCCTGCGCAGTAATCCCGCCATGCCCGTTCGCCCCGCGCCAGCAGTTCATCGTCGTAGGCCAGCGTATAGCTGAAAAGCGCAACATCCCAGCGCTCCGCCTCGCTGAGCGCATTCTCCCAAGGCGGCATCAAGTTTTCGATGCGCCCCGCCGTGATAATTTCATACCATTCCAGTGGAGACTTTGACGCCACAACTGACCAGTCGGTCATATCCAGCGGTTGCTCGATGCTGCCGGCGAGCGCCAAGTCTCCCAAGCCGTCGCCGCGCGCGCCATGACATTCGACGCAACGCTCGGCGAAGATTCGCGCGCCATTAGCGATGTCGGGCTGCCAATCGCGCTCCACAGATTGCGCGCTGTCGCTCGATACAGCTGGTGGAATCGTGGCGATTATGTCTGGCTCTCCGCCTAAGCCGCCGCAGCCACTCAGCGCCAAAGTGATCAAAATCGCGGCGTATGCAAACTGGCGCATGATCAAGTCGCGTCACCCTCAGACAGCGAGCGCTCGTCCGTCTGTAAACGTTCGCGATATACCGCGAGCGCTTCCTCAATCGCTCGATCAATCCGCTCCGAATCCTCGTTCCTAGCCTGCTCATTTGCCACTTGATTTCGAACCCGCAGCAGCCGAATCCCGCGCTCCACCCAGACTTCTCGCTCGCTCTGGTAATCGCCCTCGTTGATCTTGCCGGTGGCGAAGTCCTCATCCAGGTCGCGGATGTTGGTCAACACGCGCTCGTAGTAGGTCTCGATGCGCTTGCACTGCTCGCGCTGGCTGCTGGCGGCGGCGCGCTCGCGCTTTGGTGGACGCAGCAGCGGTCGCGCGACAGCTGCCATTGCGAACAGACTTAGAACCAGCGCAATCAAGAGGCCAGGAACGCTCATCACTGCTCCGCCAGCAGCGCTTCAATGCTGCCGCTCACATCATCATAACGGATATTCCCGATGAAAAAACGCCGCACATACCCTTCGCGGTCTATCAAGAAGCTCTCCGGCGGCGCCTCCACCCGATACAGATTCGTCACCCGCTCGCCGATGTCCTCGCCGTTGCCATAGCGGATGCCGAATTCCGCCATGAAATCAAGCGCCTTCCGCCGCGAGCTTTCCAGCATGTTAACCCCGAGAATCGTAAAGCCCAGCGAGCGATAATCGTCATAGAGCGCCTGCAAGTCCGGCGCTTCATCCCGGCAAGGCGGGCACCAACTCGCCCAAAAATTGATCAAGACCACTTTTCCGCGATTATCGCTCAAGCGAAACTCAGTCCCGTCAAACAACTCAAGCGCGAAATCGGGCGCCGCGCCGCTAGTCGGCCGCGTCGCATTCCGCCGCGAAAGCTGAACGCCCAGCGCCAGCGCCACCAGCAGCACCGCCCCCAGCAGCGCCAACGTACCCAAGCTGAACCCAGGTCGCTTAGCCGTCCTCTCCGCGCTTCGCATAAATTGCAGCTGATCACTCGCGTTTGACATCGTACCGCGCTCAGCGCCGTCCGCGCGCATCGTCTTCCAGCCGCTGCCGATAAACTTCGTCACTGGTATTAACAGCGCTTTCTCCGTTGGCTCTCCCTCCCTCATTATGGGAGCCCGGGGGTGGGGGCAAGTTGAGTTTTGGCTGCGCCCCAAAGCGCCGAAAGGTGTATACGCCAGCGCTTAAAGCCAGTGCCGTCGCCAGCAATGGCATGATCACCGTCAACGCGCGCAAGACCGGGTCCTGCGGTACGCCGACAACATTATCGCCGAAGCGCGCTACGAAACTGTCGATCACGTCTTGATCGCTCCTTCCCGCCGCCAACTGCGCCCGTATCTCCGCCTTCCATTCGACGCAGGCGATCGTCTCGCAATCATCCAGCGGGATGTTCTCGCATACCGGACAATACATCCGCTCCGCGACCCGAATCACATCGTTGTCGGTCACGCCCTCGTCCTGCGCCCACGCTCTGGCTGTGAACGACAGCAACACGAGCAGCGCCACGATGGAGCAGATGTGGGGGCGTTTCGAGGATACGCCCGCCGCCACTTGCCGGCTGCCGTTTGGGCGGCTCACCGAGTCGCCCCTACACGTGATGGAACGACCTTCGGGTAGGCTGCAATCGCCGTGCCGATCACCAGCAGGATGCCGCCCCACCACACCAAATTCACTAGCGGGTTGATATAAATTCTGAAGGTCGCGCGCTCGCGGTCGCCGCTCATCAGCAGCACGTAAAAGTCGTTTTCCAGTGTGCTGTGCGCGCCGGCGATTTTCATGGGCATCTGCGGATAATCATCTATTCGAGGGCGCAGCCGCGCGATCACGCCGCCATCGCGAAAGACCGTCACCGCCGCGATATTCATCATTCGCCCGTCAACCGCTTGCGCTCGAATGAAATCGTCATAACGCAGCGCATAGTCGGCCACGTTTATCGCTTCGCCGCGCGCCAGGGTGTGCTGCGTTTCCGTCTGAAAGGCGCTGCTCGCGATGACGCCGATACCGATCACGGTCACGCCAAGATGCACGACATATCCGCCATAGCGCCGTTGATTGCGCCGGAACAGCCCGGCCGCCGCCCGCAGCCAACGTTCGCCCAGCGTTCGCCGCCGCGCCGCCGCCCCCCGCATTATCTCAAACAACGCGACATAACCGGCGAAAGCCACCACGGCATAACCGCCCAGCGCTAGGACCTGGCTAGTCCCGCTCAGCGCAATCGCCAAGACGCTTAGGGCGGTCAGCGCCAGCGGCAACTTCAGCGCAGCGCCCAATCGCCGTACCGAGGTCGCGCCCCAAGCCGAAAGCGGCGCCACGCCCATTAACACATACATGGCGCTGAACAGCGGCACGACATAGAATTCGAAAGTTTCCGCCCCGATGGTCACTTCCTTGCCCAGCAGCAGCTCCGATGTGATCGGCAAGCCGAAGCTGCCCCAAAATATCGCCAGGAATAAGGCGATGAAGACCACGTTGTTCAGCACGAATAGCGATTCGCGACTGAGGAGATTGGCGAACTGACGCTCATCTCGCAATTCGCCCCGCCGCCAGCGCCAGAGCAGCGCCGCCAGCGCGATTAAGGTCATAGCCGCCCAGAAAGCCAGCATCGGAAAGCCGACCTCGCTGCGCGCGAAGCTGTGCACACTTTCAATCACGCCGCTGCGGGTGGCGAAAGTGCCGAACATCACCGCCGAAAAACTGGCGATCACCAGGATCATATTCCACAGCTTCAGCATGCCGCGCTTTTCTTGAATCATGACGCTGTGAATGAAAGCCGTGCCCACCAGCCAGGGCAGAAACGCGGCGTTTTCCACCGGATCCCAGCCCCAATAACCACCCCAGCCGAGCACGTCATAAGCCCAGCGCCCGCCCAGTATCAGCCCGATGCTCAAGCAGATCCAGGCGATCAGCGACCAGCGCCGCGTCGCCCGGATCCAGCCGGTCGACAGATCGCCCGACGCCAATGCCGACATGGCAAAGGCGAAGGGAATCGTGAAGCCCACGAAGCCCAGATATAGCATCGGCGGATGAATCACCATGCCGAAATGCCGCAGCAGCGGATTCAGCCCCTCGGCGCCCGTCCGCAAGTTCGCCTCGCTAGGCGCAATCGCCCCGGGAGGAATCAGCGCGGTCGAGACCACCTGCTCAGCCAGCGGCGCGTCCGGCAAGACCCACCAGCGCTCAAATGGATTCTCCACCAAGAGCGAAAGACCAAGAAAGAAAGCCAAGGTCGCCATCATAAAGGCGATTGCATAGGGCATCAGCCGCCGCTCAGCCCGCCAATTGAGTCCGATCGCCGCGAAGGTGAATGCGCTCATCAACAAGGACCACAGCAGCAGCGAACCTTTCTGCGAACCCCAAAGCGCCGTGAAGCGATAAATCGCCGGCGTTTGTGGATCGGTCACGCTGTAGACGTACGAGAGTTGATACTGCTCGCTCATCAAGGCGCCGACCAGCGCGCCCGTCGCCACCAGCGCCGCCGGAAAAGTCAGCAGCGCCGCATTGCGCCCACTGAGCATCCAGCCGACCGCCGACCTGCGCGCGCCGTAGACGGAAGCGATGATGGCATAGACCGCCAGCGCAAACGCCAGCGTCAAAGCCGCTAAGCCGATTTCAGCGGACATGGCTTAGGTTGCAAAACGCGAGCATTTGGGATTCTCTCCATTGGCAAGGTCCGCGCCGTTTCCACCACAAAGAACACAGACGTAGTTCCAAGCATGCAATGCGAATGACCGCCAAATGAATGCAATTCTGAATATATTGTTAAGTGTGTGCGGGCGAGCGGTGGTTCGTGTCTACGCTGCCCGGCGGCTCGCCCACTTGTGTTAATTATTTCCAATTATATTCGCATGACAAACTTGCTTCTATTGAGGACGCAGAGCGCTCTAATTGCTTGGGAGAGTTGTCAAGCAATCAATGCATTGCGCTTCCAAGACCATGCGCAAATTCTAAGGCCTGAACGGATGCAATGATCTGTCAAAAGTCGTGGGCGCGTATGCGTCCTCTGTGTTTCCTCTTTTCCTCTGTGGTGAATAAATGCGCGCGTCCGCGATTGTCGCGCTACATAACCGAATCGCTAAGCCTATTGATGTTCCGGAATGCGGCTCAAGCCTTCAGGCGCGGCGCTCTCTTCAAAGCGGCTGGGGCACTTCAGCAGCAGCTCAGTCGCCGCGAATATACCGTCCGCGCGCAGCGCGCCCGTTAGAATCGCCTGCGCCTCATGCTGCAGCAAATCTGGGATCGCCGCGTCTTCCACGATGATTTGCAATCGCGGCGCCTCCGGGTCTCGCAGCGCCTCGCGCAGCGCCGTCGCCAGGTCGTCATATTGGCTCGGAATATGGGCGATTGAGAAGCGGATAATTGCCTTCTCGCTGTCATAATCAATGCTTTCGCCATCAACCGCGCCCGATATCCGCACCGTTCGTCCCTGGTACGATGCGTCATCCAGCACATCACTCACCGTGATGAAATAACGCGCGCCCTGCAATGTGCCTGAAATAAGCAGATATAGCACCGCGACCAAAATCAGCAGACCCGCGCCTATAAATTTTAGCCGCTCCGACCGTTTCTTCTTCGCCGAATGCTTCGGCTTCCGCCACTGGACGTCCGCCACCAAAAACCTCCGCCGCGACTGTTTTAGGCTTGCTCGTCTTCGTCGCTCGTCGACTGACTCCAGCGAATGACGAATACGCCGATGATGCCGGCGATGCCCAAAAACAATACCAGCATCGTCATGCCTTCGTGCGACCCCGCCTCGCCATCCTGCGCCAGCGCGGACCCCACTCCACCCAAAAGCAGAGCCAACAAGAACAAGGCTCGGTTCGTCGTCAGCATTGTTGCAAGTTTAATCATTGGTTTCTCCAAAATCGTCACTCTCGGTGTTCTCGGCATCCCCGATGTCCTCAGTGACGTAACTTCCCTTAGCCGCTTAAGCTGCCCCCAACTTCAGGATGTCATACACCGTGAACGCCAACAACAAGACCAGCGCCGCCAAAGCCACCACCAGATAGCGCCAGCGATGCGCGTAACCAATCGTCCAAAAGCGCCGCAAGCTGAAAAATATCGATGCCATCGCGGCCAGGTTGATTAGCAGCAGGATCGGCACAGTCGCGTCCGCCGCAATCCCAATGACCGGCAGCAGAAATGGCAGCAGGGCATATTGCAGCAGGCAGCGCGCTCCCGAAAACATAAGCGACAGCGTCAGCGCGTTTTCGGCGCCCTGCTTCAGCGCCGCCTCGTCTCCCCGCGCGGCAAAACCGACCTCCGCCCGAATCAGCAGCAGCCGCGTCATCACGTTGTCCGCCCGGCTCGCGTTCAATTCCGTCTCTCTGCCTGTCGTGGCTAGGGGCGACCGAGCGGGTCGCCCACGCGCATAGCCTTTGTTCGCATTCTATCATAGCGTCGCATGCGAATACAGAGTTCAGCTCGGTTTGCGAAGGGTTTCTTGACGCGCAAATGCGCCGGTGATAGGCTTTTGCTGAATCTCGGGAAGCAAGGAGCAATCGTGCGACATCTTTGGACAATGCTTACTACTGTACAAACTGTTACGCCCGATGCCGGGGAACCCGAGTGGCTTGACTTGCCTTTGAGCGACTTCGTTTTGCCAGAGTCTCTAAATCGGGACCAAGGTCCGGTGGAACTCACGCTCGACCCGGCATGGCTGATATTGTCAAATTGGTTGCTGGATGAAGCCGACGTCGGCCGCCCGATGATGCCTAATGTGGAGATTAGGGATCCTCTGGGAGTCACGCTCTACAATGCGGCGCCCACGCTGAACTGGTTCGGAAACGTAATTGTTTCACCCGAGTTCACGACAGTTCCGATACTGCTTGATCTGTCCTGGAAATATATGTGGTATACTGTAAGCGGATCCTATACCTTCATCGTCCGTTGGACAGGCAGCCGCGCTACTAGGGAGACCGGCAAATTCTCGCTGAACATAGCTGATTCCAGAAGCGGAGCGAACCGTGGATGACAGATTGACCGCAGAACAGCTTAGAGAACTTGTGAATTTTCACAAGTCCGCCCGCGCCAACCAGCCCCATTTGCGGCCCACCGGCAGGATAATTACCGATCCGGAAGAAATCGCCAAACGGACGCCCCCGTGCATTCTTTCGGAAGTTGTCATCCGGATCGACCGCTCCCAGCCCAGTGACCTTGAGCAACGGGACGACTAGCGCTTTTTCGCAACGGCATAGGCGCCACACCATGCCGAATCGAGGGTGCGGTCTTGCCTCTACTCGCGCTCCAGCAACTGATCCTGGCTATCTAAAAAAGCCACCAGATCCGCCAACTGCTGAATCGTCAATTGCCCACCATACATCTCCGGCATCACCGCGGCGTAGCCCGGCGTGACAAATTCCATCGGCCGTACGATACTCTCCACCAGAAACTGCCGATGCGAGTAATTCTCAAACCCTCGCAGGATCAGACGCATTTCGTTGATTCGCGTCCAAGTACCGGCGGTTAAAGGGGCGATCGCCTCATTCTCGTGGCAGCCAGCACAACCCAGCGGCGACCCGCCCAAAGCCGGCTCCAAGCCATTGTAGAGCAATTGCCCATTTAGCGGATCGCCATAAACTTCGTCCAGCTCCAGCAGAATCTCGTCTACTTCGATGCCCACCGATTGCGCCGCGATCAGATCATCAAGCGAGGCGAATTCCAACACCTGCTCCAGCATAACATTTACTTCGGCATTATTCGGCGCGTATCCGCAGTCGAGCGCCATCGACTGATAGATCGCCCCCAGCCGAAACAGATTGGCCAGCGACATCTCGCGATCGCCGGCGAAATCCAGCGTTAAGAAATGAGCGAATGTTTCTTGCTGCCGCGTCAGTTCATCGTCTGAACAGCCGACGAAGACATCCTGCGCCGTCACTGCCAGCAAGAGCAATTGTATGATCAGCAGTGAAATTCCCAGTCGTTTCATCACTCGCGTCCCCGTAGAGATACGAAAACCCCCAGCGACGGGGGCTCGATTTCGCAACGCGTCTATGTTGCTCTTTTCGCGCTCTATCACAAACTTGTAGGGGCGACCTATCAGGTCGCCCGTTGCCGTCGATTACAGCTTGCCACTTATCACTATTGCGTCAGCAGATAGGCGACAATATCCGCCAGCTGCTGATCAGTCATGCGCGCGCCGAAGTTGACCGGCATCAAGCCCGAGCTGTAGCCGTCCACCACATAATCGCCTGGGCGCGTGATGCTCTCGATGATATATTGCTCGATCGTATAACCGGAGAACTGCGGCAGCGTCAGCCGCTCGTTCCGAATCCGTGTCGCCGTCCCGATCGTATCGGGCGCCGACGCCCCATCGCGATGACAGTCGGTGCAGCCAAATTCCTGGTCGTAGAGCAACTCGCCGCTGACAGCGCTGCCGACTATTTCCTCCAGCTCCCAGCGCAGCAGGATGCCCGCGACATTATCGCCGGCTGGCGGCGGCGGCGGCTCGCTCGGCAAGGAACCATCAGCCAGCGGCTTGCCATACTGCGCCACCGCTATGAAGTCCTCCATTGTCCAGGCTTCGCCTTTGTCCCAATTGAGGATGTAAGCGGCCAAATCTTCGATCTGATCCTGTCGCAAGGGTCCGCCGGCCGTCTGCGACCAGGCAGCCATACCAGTGCCGTTGGGGTAAACGCGCGCGCTGCCGGGCCGACCGTGGATCAAGGTCGTCACGATATAACCATGCAAGTCGCCCCCCCAGCCCACTTGCGCCAGACGCGTGCCGTTGCTGTTGAAAAAGACCTCAAGTTCGTTGTCGCCTGTCTGCTCAATATCGACCACCGTATCCCAAAGCGGATAGAGATCGTTTTCAACTGCCGTGTTCAGCGTCTCGAGGATGGAGATGCGCTCGGCCACAGCGGCGTCGATCGCCAGATTCTGCTCTTCAATCCGCTCTTCCACCGCCGCGATCGCAGCCACAATCTCGTTTTGCCGCTCCTCCGATGGCGGATTCTCCGTATCAGTCATTTCCTCAAGCAAGCTCGCCATGTCTTTGTTGAGCCGCACCAGCGCCCGATTCGCGTTCGTGACCGCCGCCGTCTGGATTCCAACCGGGTCGTAGCCGAATAGATGGGGATTGTTCAATCCCGGCGCCCGATCGCCGGCGCCATAGCCCTCTTCGCCATGACACTCGGAACAAAGCGAAGCGAACAGCTCGGCGCCACGCTCAATCGAACGGCCCGTATGCTGCTGCACAAAAGCCTGCATCCGCGCCTCTTCGTTGATCGCCACCCAGCCGACCAGGATCATCATGCCGACAAACATCGTGATGCCCGCGAGGATGCGACCTTCGATTGACCTGATGAAGAGAATGTTCATTGACTTATCCTGTATTCGCTTCGCTCAGTCTCGCGCCTAATCGAAATACGCCGACGCTTCGTGAATGAACAAATGGTCGCTGTATATTCGCCGGGCTGGAATCGGATTGCCCTCGGCATCCACCTGATCGGAATAAATCAGAATGGGATCGCCATTGTCGTCCAATTGAACGTGACCGGCTTCAATCAGAACGCTGTCCCAACTCACAACCCAGTCCAGACGCTTCAAGCCCGCCTGATTGTCCGTGATGACCAGCGCGCCCCAGACGTTAGGCAATTCCTTGGGCTCGGCCTCCAGGTGATGCGCGAACTCCTCCATCACCCGCATCAACGTTGGCGCCTCAGCCGCCGGGATCGCGCGGAAACGCAGCGGCAACTGATTCGCGCCAACGTGCTGGTCTTTCAATTCCGTAATCATCTGCTCATATTGACCGTTCGCAGCCACTTCGGCATTGATCGCGGCAATCGCATCGCTCACCGACATTTCGTCGGGATAATGCAGCTGCGCCGTCGTATACGCGCCAACGATCATCTGATCGAAAGGAATCGTCCTCCCGATGCCGACCTTGCTATGCGCCGGCTCAAAGGTCAACTCATGCACGATTTCGGTCTCGGCTGAGGTCTGCACCGCGAACTTCGCCAGCCCCATATAACTCAATATCGTCGATACCGAAATCAGCAGACAAGCGAGCGTCAACATGAAACGGCGATGGGCGTAACGCCGGCTTGGCGTCACATCGAGATAAGGCAGCAGCGCCAAACCACCCAGCGCGATCGTGGGGAAAGCCACGCCCCAGAAGAACTTGTCGCCCAGCTTCAGCGCGCCCTGAATCCACAAGAAATACCAGGGCGCCGTCGTGCCCAGCGGCGTCACTTGCGGGTCGGCGTGATTCTCCAGCGGGGCATGATAAAACCAGATGCAAAGCACAGTGATGATGAAGGTTGTCGCCCCCAGCCACATCATTTCATAAGTCAGCATGTCGGGGATGAAATAAACGCGTTTGTCCAGCGGTACGCGCTTGGCTGTATCCTCGCCAATATTCTCCTTCTGCGGCGGCAGGCTGTGACCATGAATCACCACCTTGTAATAATGAACGCCGAAGAAGACGAAGAGCAGGGCGGGCAGCGCAAGCACATGCAGCAGATAAAAGCGCAGCAAACCGTTCGCGCCCAATTCCGGCGCGCCCCGCAGCAGCAGATTGACCTGCTCGCCAACCACCGGCGTCGCTTCCGCCATCGACGCGCCAATTGTCACCGCCCAAAGCGACAGCTGATCCCAAGGCAGCAGATAACCCGAGAAACTCAAAAAGCCCGTAATAACAAGTAGTAACAGACCGGTGAACCAGGTGAATTGGCGCGGCTTCTTGTACGAACCCGTAATCCACGTTCGCATCATGTGCATCGCCACCACCGCCACCATGAACTCGGCGCCTAGGCGGTGCATATCGCGCATCAACTGACCCAGCGGCACATTGCTCAGAATCGTCAGCATATCGCCATAAGCGATCTCCGGCGACGGCGTATACCAGAGCATCAGCAAGATGCCCGTGATCGTCTCGAAAAAGACAAAATAAGAAGACAGCCAACCCAGCCGGAAGGTCGGATACATGCCCGTCACATCGCGATTGAAGTAAGACGGGCGCATGTGCAGCCAAAAGCCGTCGGCATGCGGCGTCAATCGCGGATTCGGCCGCCGGCTCGCCGCTTCGCCGCGGAAAGCCTCGCGCAAGTCCTGAACATTCAAGCCCGCGGTCAGGCGCTCGACCGAATCATCTATGCCTTCAAAGACCGCTTTCTTGAAGCCTTTTTCCTTGACGTCATCGAGAAAAGACGGGAAGGGGAGGATGGTCATGGCTGCTCCTGGTCGTTAAGCCAGCGGCGCTAAGGGTGTATCGCGCCGATGATGCGCGCGCCCGTGTCTATCTGTATGCTGGTGATCTGCCGCTCCGGGTCCAGCGGAATCGCCCCGCCATCGGTCGGCGTCTCGACCGTCGTGCCATCGGCATAAGTCACCGTGGCAATGAAGCGATCCAGATGCCGTGGCGCCGGTCCTTCAATCCAGGTTCCGCTCAATTGGAATTTCGATCCATGGCAGGGGCACTCGAAGCGATTATTGGTCGGCACCCATTTGGGCAGGCAGCCCAGATGCGTGCAGACGCCATACAGCGCGCGCAAGCCCTCGGTCGTCCGCGTCACATGGAAGCGCCCGGCCGGCACACTCGTCGGCGCCGCGCCCACCGCCGGCAGCTCCTCGGGATTGAAAGCGAAGGCGCCGCCGAACTCGCCCTCTTTGAAGCGCGGGAATGCGAACCAAATCAGCCCAGCGGACGATTGCCCCAGCAGCAGGGCAATGGAAGCGCCCCAAATATAGTAAAGGAACTCGCGCCGGCTGGGCGCCGCCACCTGGACGCTCGGCCTGGCCGCCGCCCGCGCGACCGGCGCGCTTATCGCCGTTGGATTGGTGCGTTCTGCTGTTGCCATAAGCTGTCGTCGTCCTTCCATTCCAAGGGGACTTCAAGCGTCATTTCGCCAGCAAATAGTGTCGCGTCAATATAACGATTTTCCGATAGTTAAATATATCACAATCGAAGCGGGAGTTACAAGTCAAATGTTTTGGGGATTCAGTGTAGAATATCCTACAGCATTAACCCGCCGAAAGCATGCCCAATGCCGCCAATCACCATCCAGCCGAATGATCGCTACCTCACGCGATACTATAGCACCATCAAGGAATTGCGCGCTGCCCAGGTCAAGCCGACCGAAGGCAATATGCGCCGCGCATTCGGTACGCTGTTGACCGGTCTCGGCCGCCGCCGCAAGCTGACCCTGATTGACGAATACGCCACGCAAGGGCAGGGCAAAAGCCATATCCGGCCCGATGGCGCGCTGGTCGACGAATGGAAGCGCCCCTTCGCCTTCTGGGAAGCCAAAGATAGCAGCGACAATCTCTACGCCGAAATCGAAAACAAGAAGGCGAAGGGATACCCCCTCGACAACATCATTTTCGAGGACACGGTTACCGCCGTCCTCTATCAAGACGGCTACGAAGCCCGCCGCACCCACATCCGCGAAAAAAATAACTTCGCCGCGCTGCTGACCCAATATCTCAATTACAAGGAACAAGCTCGCCAGAATTTCAACGAAGCCGTCCAATCTTACGGCGAGCAAATCCGCGACATTGCGACCCAGCTAAAAGAAAAGATCGACGCCGCCCACCAAGACAACCCCGAATTCCAGCGCCAGTTCGACGAATTCATGGACCTCTGCCGCCGCTCGCTCAATCCCAATATCAGCATTGAAGCGGTCGATGAAATGCTCATACAGCACCTGATGACCGAGCGAATCATCCGCCGCGTCTTTGATGTCGCCCACTTCACCCAAACCAACGTCATCGCCGCCAAGATTGAAGAAGTCATACGCGCCCTCACCAGTTCTTATTTCAGCCGCTCTGACTTCTATGGTAGCTTGCACCGCTTTCACCAAGCCATCGAAGACGCCGCCGAAGACCTCGATTTCAGCGACAAGCAGACCTTCATCAACTCCGTCTACGAGAAATTCTTCCAAGGCTACAGCGTCAAAGTCGCCGACACCCACGGCATCGTCTACACGCCCCAAGAAATCGTCGATTTCATGTGCGCCGCCGTCGAAGAGGTGCTGGAAACCGAGTTCGGAAAGAAACTCGGCGATGAAGGCGTCGTCATCATCGACCCGGCCACCGGCACCGGCAATTTCGCCGTCAACCTGCTGCGCCGCGCTCATGCTCGGAATCTGCGCAGCTTTGAAGACTTTTACAAAAAACGCCTCTTCGCCAACGAAGTCATGCTCATGCCATATTACATCGCCTCGCTTAATATCGAGCGCGAATACTACGAGCTCACCGGACGCGCCGCCCCCTTCGAGGGGCTCTGCTTCGTCGACACCCTCGATCTCGCCCGCGAGCGCCAGATGACCTTCCTCACCGAAGCCAACACCGAGCGCGTCGAGCGCCAGAAAGCGGCTGACATCAACGTCATCATCGGCAACCCGCCGTACAATGTGGGCCAGGTCAACGAGAATGACAACAACAAGAATCGCAAATACGATGTCATCGACAAGCGCATCCGCGAGACCTACGCCAAAGATTCAAAGGCGACCAACAAGAACGCGCTCAGCGACGTCTATGTCAAGTTCTTCCGCTGGGCAACCGACCGGCTGGGCGATAGACCCGGCATAGTGTGTTATGTCAGCAACAACAGCTTCGTCGACCAGTACGCCTTTGACGGCATGAGAAAGCACATGCTCGAAGATTTCGACCGCGTCTATCATCTAGACTTGCACGGCAATGTCCGCCAGAATCCCAAGATCAGCGGCACGACGCACAATGTTTTCGGCATCCAGGTCGGCGTTGGCATTACCTTGGCAATCCGCAAAGGGCAAGGCGGAGCCGCTTGATTCGCTTTGGACTTTGAGATACAATTCGATTAGTGGAATCAGACTGAGGAGAAAGCATGGCAGCGCAGGCTCAGGCCGGGCAAATAGAAGCCAATCCAACACCGTAAACAAATCTTCAGCGCATCATTAGAGTTGAATCTACCATGCCGCAGTTTGCAACCAAGGCGGATATGGAGCGGCAAACCAGGTTGATCGTGATGTGGTTCATCGCCACGCAGATAGGTCTTTTCGCTGGCTTGAGCGGCCTGATTATGCTCGCTCTGCGTCTGGCTGAACTTATCTAGGAGAAGCCGCCGATGTCCGATGATTCTCTACAGCAGACTCGCATTGCTCATTTGGAGCAGACCGTCCAGCATTTGCGCGAACGCCTCGCCGCCTTGGAAGCTGTCCAGCCTCACATGGCGACCAAGGCAGATGCCATACGGTCGAGCTGGCTACCGCATATCAGAATCAGCATCGGAAGAGGCAAGCGCAAGCATGAGTCCGGCCCGTCGTGGATAAGCAATGACGCCAATCTTCTATTAGCAATTATTGCTGCGGGCATTATCGGTGTATTTGTGGGTTCTGGCTTTTCTCATGTGATTAAGACGCTAGCGATGCTGCTCGCCCAGTGACCGTATGAAGCGGCGAGTTGAGCGGCGTGACGCAAAACGTCTTCGGCATTCAAGTTGGCGTCGGGATAACGCTGGCGATACGGACGCGGAAAGACATTTAGAGGTTGTATTGTTTTGCTGGGGCTTTGCGCTCAAGGAATATGAATAAATCATTATCATCTTCTTCGCGAAGAGAATACTTTATCCCGTTTCCAAAGATCGTGTGTCTTACTTCAAACTCGTTTGGGACCAAGTCAAAATACTGCTCAAAGCCGGCTCCGTACTGGAAGAACATTCTAGCGGGAACTGGCCAAGGTTTCGCTGGCATAACAAATAGACTAATATATATAGATTCGCCAAGTTTGTCGAGCAGAGCGGCCAGTCTCGGGGCTTTTTTCCCAAGTTGTGGCGCGAGAGATTTGATCGCATCCCGGTAATGCTTCGCTTTATCGGGAGCAATTCTAAACTCATCCCATTTTACGGTCTGTATGCACATATAGATATTCTGCGCTAGATCCGGCGTCATCTCTCTGTCAGTCATCATTATCCGTTCTAAAACCCATCTGCGGTTTGGGAGGAATCTCAAAATGAGCGAGAATAGCGTCCAAAGCTGCTTTTATGGTGCTGACATCTTCTTCCAAGCGGGAGATAGACTCTTCCATTCGAATCTGCGTGAGCGCGGTCACATTCATCCCTTCCAATATGCTATCCTGCGCTTTACGCAAACTTAGATACTCCGCTTTCAGCCGCTCGATTTCAATGTCTCTCGTGAACATAGTTTCGACTTTTCCTACTTTTCGAATTGAATTATATTTCAAGTATATGCGGTCTGCGTTCAAAAGTCTATTCCCGTTTTCTTGAGGGATAGCCAACATACAAGACCGATCGCGCATAGCTTGAGACAACTATGACTCGCCTCTTCTACCACCGCCTCCCAGACTTCGACCGCAAAGAAACCAAACTCGATTTCCTCAGCGAAAACAGCCTCAGCAGCGTCGATTGGAAGCGCCTCGTCCCCAACACGAAACACACCTGGCGCCGCACCGACACCGAAGATGAATTCGCCTCCTACCTCCCCATCGGCAGCAAAGAAGCCAAACGCGCCAAACCCGATCAGATTGATACGATCTTCAAGACTTATTCAGGCGGTGTAAAAACCAATCGCGATGTCTACGTTTATGATTTCCAGTTTGACGCACTGGCGACGCGTATGAAGCAATTTGTCGACGACTACAATAGCCAAGTGGACAAATACAAGCGGCAGAATCCCAAACCCGACGTCGATGACTTTGTAGATTATCGCAAGTTCGCGTGGAGCAGGGATCTTAAGTTAGACTTGCAACGCGGAAACTATGCACAGTATTCGACTCTCAAACTCCGAGACAGTCTCTTTAGACCTTTCGCAAAAAGGCATCTGTTTTTTGACCGTACATTAAACGAGGAAGTTTACCAGCAGCCGGCTTACTTCCCAAACGAGCAGTCCGAATCAGAGAACGTACAACTAAGTATTGGCTCGGTGGGCATTGAAAAGCCATTTTATTCTGTCGCCGTTAATTCAATACCAAATCTTTCATTCGTTGGATTTGGCGGAGCTTGCCAATGCTTCCCCTTCTACACATACGACGAAGACGGGGGAAACCGCCGCGAGAACATCACCGATTGGGCACTCGACCAATTCCGCTCCCACTACGACGACCCCGCCATCTCCAAGTGGGACATCTTCTACTACGTCTACGGCCTCCTCCACCATCCCGGCTACCGCGAACGCTACGCCCTCGATCTCAAACGCAGCCTGCCCAGAATACCGTTTGCGCCCGCCACCCCAAACCTTTCCTCGACGGGTCAGCGTCTACGCGACCCCACAAGGAGTGAGGGGCTTTCGTCTCGTATTGCGAATACGCCAGAATCTTGCTCCCCTTCCCTCATTTTGGGGGAAGGGGCCGGGGGATGGGGGCAATCAAGCGCCTTCCACGCCTTCTCCCGCGCCGGCGCGCAACTCGCCGACCTCCACCTCAACTACGAATCCGTCGAGCGCTACGAGCTCAATTGGCAATCCACGCGCACGCCGGTCAGCTACCGCGTCGAGAAGATGCTGCCCAAGGGCAAAGTCGATTCCGCCGAAGGCAATTACAAGGTCTACAGCACGCTCAAATACAACGACACCTTAACCCTGCATGGCATCCCCGAGCGCGCTTTCGCTTATCGCCTCGGCAACCGCTCCGCCCTCGATTGGATCGTCGACCAGTACCGCGTCAAAACCGACAAGCGCAGCGGCATCACGCACGACCCCAACGGCTACAGCGACGACCCGCAGTACATCCTCAAGCTCATCGAGCGCGTCATCACCGTCAGCCTGCGCACGGTCGACATCGTTGAAGAACTCGCCAAGCTGCCCTTCCGCGACGAGTCCGCCGACGATTGATTTCCCTCTGTGTCGCAGGTCAGTGTCCATGCAACCCGCGGTGTTCCCTGTGTTAAAATACCCCCATGACCACCCGCGAAATCACCCACGACAACACCACCTGGATCGACATCATCCACCCCTCCGCCGAAGACGTCGCCGCCCTCCACGCCCGCTATCCCGCCTTCCACCCGCTCAACCTCGAAGATATCGTCAGCCCCATCGAACGCCCCAAGCTCGATCAAGACGACCGGTACCTCTTCCTCGTCATGCACTTCCCGCTCTGGGATTCCCGTGACGAGCTCTCCCGCCCCAGCGAAGTCGATTTCTTCCTCGGTCCCGATTATGTCGTCACCGTGCACAACGGCGCGCTCAAACCCCTCGCCTTTGCCTTCGAGCGCTGCCAGACCAATGCCGAGGCGCGGGGGCAGCTTCTAGGGCAGGGCGCCAATCAACTCTTCCACGCCCTCATTGATCAGCTTGTCGATTACATCTTCCCCATCCTCAACAAGGTTGACCGCCGCGTCCACGCCATCGAAGACGCCCTCTTCGAATCGGACGCCAAGCGCGTCATCCAGGAGCTCGCGCTGCTGCGCCGTGATATCATTTCTCTGCGCCGCATCATCCGGGGGCAGATTCCCATCATCCTGCAGCTCGAAACCTGCGATCACCCCATCCTGCACGAGCACATGGAAGAGTACTTCGGCGATATTGCCGACCACCTCTTCAAGCTGCGCGATATCGCCGATGAGAACTTCGAAATCGTCAACAGCTTCGCCGATACCGCCGATACGTTGGCGAGCTACCGCATCAACGAGGTCATGCGCATCCTCACCGTCATCTCGGTCATCATGCTGCCGCTGACGCTCATCTCCAGCATATACGGCATGAATATCAATTTGCCCTTCGCTGACGACCCCCACGCCTTTATCATTACAGCCGCCATCATGCTCCTCATCGTCATCCTGATGCTCGCCTGGTTTCGCAAACGCCACTGGCTCTGATCCCGCCTATGCTCCCGCCCCCCGCCATCATCGACAGCAGCCCCGCCCTCGACGCCGCCATCGAGCGCCTGACTCCGGCAGAGCGCATCGCAGTCGATACCGAATCCAACAGCCTGCACGCCTATCGCGGAACCACCTGCCTCATCCAGCTTTCCACGCCCGCCGAAGACCTGCTAATCGATCCGCTCGTCATCGCCGATGTCAGCGCGCTCGGCGCCATCCTGGCCGACCCCGCCACCGAGAAGGTCTTCCACGCCGCCGAATACGACCTGATTTGCCTCAAGCGCGATTTCGACTTTGATGTGGCGAACATCTTCGATACGATGGCGGCCGCCCGCGTCTGCGGCATCCAGCGCATCGGCCTGGGCAATATGCTGGCGGATCTGCTCGGCGTCCGCCACAGCAAGAAACACCAGAAATTCGATTGGGCGCGGCGCCCCCTGCCCGAGACCGCGCTTCGTTACGCCCAGGTTGATACGCACTACCTGCTGCCCCTGCGCGCGGTTTTGCACGAGCAGCTGCAAGCGCAAGGTCGGTTGGAGGAAGCGCGCGAATACATCGCCGATGTCACCCGCTTCGAGCTGCAATCGCAGGAATTCGATCCCGACGGCTTCTGGACGCTCGCGCGCCCGAATTCGCTCAAGCGGGCACAGTTCGGCATCCTGCGCGAGCTCTATATCCTGCGCGATGAATTGGCGCAGGCTTATGATCATCCGCCGCAGCGGCTGATCGGCAACAAGGTGCTTATGCAAATCGTCAATCTGCAGCCGCGCTCCGTCAAACAGCTTTACGACATCCGCGGGCTGCCGGCTTGGCTGCTGCGTCAAAGCGGCGATGAAATCATCCAGGCTGTGCGTCACGGCGCTTCAAGCCGCCTGCGGATCGCGCGTCCAAAGCAAGAGCCGATCCCGCAGACCATCGTCGACCGTTATAGCGCGCTGCACAACTGGCGCCGCGATACTGCGGACGCGCGCGGCGTCGAATCCGATGTCATCATTAGCCGGCGCGCGCTCTGGGATATCGCCCGCCGCAATCCGACGAAGGAAAGCGACCTGGGCGATATCTGCGGCTTGGGTCCCTGGCGTCGCCGTACCTATGGCGCGGACCTCGTCGCCGTCGTCATGCGTTGTCGCTAGCGCCCATGCCGCGCCACGCCCGCCTGCCGCTCTGGCGAGACCGATCGCCCGATGAAAAGCTGGAGACCCTTCGCGGTTTGATTCTCGATCTCTACCGCCACCAGTTTGGCGGCGCGCTGGCGGGCATCGCCGACATGCTTGACGCGCATCAGCCCGCCGACGCGAAAGAGGCGCGCGACATCCAGCGCATCAAAGCGTTGATAACCGAGCATCCAAACATCCTCAACGCGAATTGCGAAACCGGGCATATCACCGCCTCTGCCGCTATCATCCACCCGGCATCGGGTCAAATGCTGCTCCACTGGCACAAGCGCTTGGGACGCTGGCTGCAAGTCGGCGGGCACTGCGATTATGAAACCGACCCAGCCCAGGCGGCATTGCGCGAGGCGCGCGAAGAGACTGGCTTGCCCGATCTCGCGCACTATCCGGCGGACCGCAAGCCCGCGCCCATTGACATCGATGCGCATACCATTCCGGAAAGCGGCGACAGGCCCCAGCATCTGCATCTCGATTTCCGCTATGCGCTCGTTACTGAGCAGCCGCAGGCCTTGGCGCCTGCGGAGGGCGAGTCGACGCGCTTCCGCTGGCTGCGCATCGGCGAGGCGTTGACTAGTGGCGAAGATATCGACGACTCGCTGCGCCGCCTATTGCGCAAAACCTCCCGTCTCCTTCACGATACTTCCCGCCCAGATTAGTCCGGATTGCCGCCCGACTTTGGGAGTGGCGGATGTGTTGATATATCCCTCGTTTCCCCCACCCTAAATCCCTCCCCGAACGCCAGTGTCTACGCGGCGCAAATGAGGGAGGGACTTCAAAAGCCCGTAATTCCTTGAAAAACTCCCCTTCCCTCCTTGTGGGGGCAAGGGGCCGGGGGATGGGGGTTTGTAGCGCTATCAATGAAATTCACCACTCCCCCCTTTTGTCGAATGGGAAGCGGATGAGACCCTGTGTTACACTACGGGCAAGGATTCAGCCGAAGGCAGCAGCGCCATGTCGAACGATCGCCGCGAGCAACTCCGCGCCATAAGAGACGCCGTCGTCAACCTCACCGAGTCGCCGCTATACGAGTATCGACGGAGCAACGGCTATTTCCCCGTTATCGGGCAAGGCGATCATTACGCCGATATCATGTTCATCGGCGAAGCGCCAGGCAAAAACGAAGCCGAAACCGGACGTCCCTTTTGCGGCGCATCCGGGCGCGTCTTGGACGAGCTGCTCGCATCAATCGAACTAAAGCGCGAAGACGTCTACGTCACCAACATCTTGAAAGATCGGCCGCCCAACAACCGCGATCCACTGAAGAACGAAATCGAGCTCTACGCGCCCTTCCTCGAACAACAGCTCGACATCATCCAGCCCAAGGTCATCGCCACCCTCGGCCGCTTCTCGATGGAATTTATCCTCCGACGTTTCGGCGCATTCCAGGCGAACAGCAGAATCAGCCAGCTGCATGGTACGATCATCAAGGTGCGCGCGGGCTATGGCAGGGCTTCCGTCGTGCCCCTCTTTCATCCGGCCGCCGCGCTTTACAACGCAAGCCAGCGTGCAACGCTGGAGCAGGATTTCCAAGTCCTGACGCAGTTTGATGCGCCGGCGCAACCCGGTACAATGAGATTATTCTAAGTCGATACAAAGGCGGAGAAACACTATGGTCTTGGAAAAGCAATTCGTCAGCGCTGATATGTTTCTCGAATATGTTGAGCAGATTGACGATCGCATCGTCGAACTTGTGGAAGGGGTGATCGTCGATATGTCGCGACCCGGAGGAGAACACGGTGAGATTCTGTCACTCATACATGCCAAGATTGCAGTCCATGTCTACGAGAATGACCTTGGTCGCCTGGTAATTGGCGATACTGGATTCTTGCTAGAGCGCAGAGAAGACGGCAAAGACACCGTGCGTGGTCTTGACCTCGCGTTCATTAGCAATACTACATCGTCGGAACGTTTATCTACTGGCTGGATCACATTCGCGCCAGATCTAGCGGTGGAGGTTATTTCGCCCGGCAACAAGGCCAGCGACATCGAGAAGAAAATCGAGCAACTGCTCGAAGCGGGAACGACTCTGATTTGGATCGTGTACCCAGATTTACAGCGTATTGTGGTGCATACGATTGATGGCATGTTCAAACTCAAAGAATCGGACTTGCTAACCGGCGGGGACGTTTTGCCTGGCTTTGAAATCCGCGTTGCCGATATTTTTCCAGCTTGATTCCGGCGCCGCTTTTGATTCGTCTCGCCACGGCGTGTTTCAAATATGGATGAAGTCAGCGCCCTCGTTCAGATCCTTTGGAATTACATGCTGGTCGGTCACTCGCTGCGCCAAGCCGACTGCCTCTTCGTCCTTTGCAGCCACGACATTCGCGTCGCCGATTACGCCATCGACCTGTACAAACGCGGCTTCGCGCCGGTCTTGCTATTCTCCGGCGGCGTGCTGCAGTGCAACGCCGCCCTCAACGTGTTTTGGGATACCACCGAAGCCGAAACATTCGCGCGGCGCGCCATGTCAGCCGGCATTTCATCCGATCAAATTTTGATAGAAAACCGCTCAACGAATACGGGCGAGAACTTCCAGTTCAGCCGCCAGCTGCTGGAAGCGCGGAACCTGGACTTCCAGTCCTTCATCATGGCGCAGAAGCCCTACATGGAGCGGCGCGTGCTGGCTACAGCGCAAGCGCATTGGGCCGACAAAGACTGCGTCGTCACTTCGCCACCAATATCCCGCGCCGATTATCTGAGCGGCCATCTCCCGCGCGACGCTGTGATTCAGCACATCGTCGGCGACTTTCAGCGCATCAAGGTCTACGGCGAGAATGGCTTCCAGACGCCGCAGGCGATTCCGACGGATGTCTGGGAGGCATTTGAGCGGCTGGTGAACCTGGGATACGACGAGCGGTTGGTCTAACGCAAATGTCATCGCAAGGGATGCGCGTGGCTCGGCGCCGGCACATCATCAGGGATTGGACACTTGTACGGACTCCGCTCAATGACAGCGCGAAACTCGGCTTGCGCGCGCTCCAGTAGCTGCGGCGAAGCGACCAACTCGGCGGCCGCAAGCGCCATCACTTTCGCCGCGTACATCATTCCCTTGTGGCCAATCGACGTCCGTCCGCTAGCGACAACGCCCCAGGAATGCGCCGCCGCCCGGCTGGCCCAGGTCGCCGTCTGCAACATGCTGCAAGGCGCGTACCAGCTCATATCGCCCATATCCGATGAACCGGGCGAAACGAATCTCTTGTCCCTGCTGGGCAGCACATCGCCTATCAGCGCTTGCTCGGCCCTCTGCGCATCGACGCCGTAGCGATTGACCAGCGTCTTGACGTTGGCGTCGCCGAAGCGCTGGTTGATGGCGGCGGCGTAAGCGTGCTCTTCACTTGTGAAGTCGATGCCGCCCAACTCGCGCATGACATCGTATTGCAGGTCAGCTAGGGTCTCATTGGAAAGTACGCGCGTCGAACCGGACTTGTAGACGACTTCGACTTCGGTATCGGTCATCATCGCCGCGCCTCTCGCGATTCTTATGACGCGCTGGCTGACGTCTTCAAGCGTGTCCGGTTCGATTGCCCGCACGTAGTAATAGCTTTCGGCGTAATCGGGCACGACATTCGGCGCCAGCCCGCCGCTGAGAATCGAGTAGTGCAGGCGCACATCATCGGTCACGTGCTCGCGCAGATAATTCACGCCGATGTTCATTAATTCCAGCGCATCCAGAGCCGAGCGCCCCGAATGGGGATCGGCGGCCGCGTGGGCGGTCTGTCCGTGGAAGCGAAAATAATAACGATTGACGCTTAGCAGGCTGCCCTTCATTGCCGAGTTGATATACCAGGGATGCCAGTTGAAGGTCGCGTCGAGATCGTCAAAGGCGCCGGCGCGCCCCATAAAGACCTTGCCGCTGCCGCCTTCTTCCGCCGGGCAGCCGTAGTATCGGACTGTGCCCTGATGTCCAGAGGCTTGTAGCCACTCTTTGAAGGCGAGCGCCGCCGCCAGGCAGCCTGTGCCCAGCAAGTTGTGTCCGCAGCCATGCCCGGGCGCGCCGGCTTTGATTGGCTCCGGATCTTTCTGATCCTTCTGCGACAAGCCGGGCAGGGCGTCGTATTCGCCGGCAAAGGCGATCACCGGCTTGCCCGATCCCCACTCAGCGGCGAAGGCCGTGCTCAGCCCGCCGATATCCCAGGTGATTTGGAAGCCCTCGGCAGCGAGAAAGTCCGCCTGCAGTTTCGAAGCTTTGAATTCGAGGAACTGCAATTCTGGATTGTCCCATATCTCATCCGACATGCGCGTGAATCGCGTCTCATGTTCATCGAGCCAATCGGCAATATCTTGCTTGTTTCGCATTTTGACTTCCTCGCCTGCGTGAGTTCCCGCGCCAGATAATAACCCGGCCGGGCGTCAAAGCCTATGCTCGCACGAAACATGCAAATGTGTGGGGTCGGCGAACGTCCGAGCAGTGCGTACGGGCGAGCCGGCGGCTCGCCCCTAAAGGCATCATAATTGAATGGAAATCGTAGAGGCGAGGTCGCGCAGACACAGCCCGGCGGCGGTGACTCGCCATTCAATGCCGCAAATCCGGGAAAAAGACCTACACGCTAACGGTGGCGATCACCTGCTGATTCGGATCCGCCGTATGCTCCGCCGGCAGCAGATCGGCCGATGCCTCGGGCAATGCCAGCGTCAGGGTGCGGAATCCCAAGCGGTGCCCCATATCGCGGATCGCCACCAGCAGTTGCGTGCTTAAATGTCTGGGAGACCAACAATACACATCGGCGCTGCGATCGTTATACAGCTGCTGATGGAAACAGACCAGCGCTTCATGCCCCGACGCGTTTATGTAGTGCCGATGTTTGGCGCGTTCGATGATTTGGGGAATGCCGCTCCAATGTTCAATCCACTCGCTCTCCCAAAGCGCGCGCGGGCTTGACCAGCGCCCAACCGCCAGCGCCCAATCGTCGATCAGGCTGGCGTCGGTCTTGTCAAATTCTTGGCTCTTGTAAAAGCTCTGGCCAATCTGCGCATTGATCGAATAACGCGTCAGGCGAAAGGTTTCGCTCGCGCCGAAGTACTTGCGATAGTAGGTTGCCAATTCCGTATCGTATTCCGGGTGCGCGATCGAAAGTTTACCGGCGCCGCGGGCATCGCCGAGAATGGCGTCCGCCAACCTGTGGTGGTCTTCATCGGCGCAGCGCTCGTCGACCAAAATCTCAGCCAAATGGAGATGGGCGCCCATTGGCGTCAATTCGCGATTGAGAAAGCCTTCGGCGTAAGCCAAAATTTGTCCGCCATCGTCCAGCACATATCCCAAGCCCTTGCTGCTGAGCACATGACTTAGCCAAATCGCGCCAGTCTCGAGGGACATCCAGGCGCCTCCATGCAGCCAGCGCTCGTATATCGTCAGCGCATCGTAGGGCAGGTCTTCCACTTGGCCGCGCTCGCCCAGCCGCTGCCAAACCGGCACACGCCCGCTGAATAGCGCTACAATCTGCCCTGTGTCATCCAGTGTCGCTTGACGTACCCGCATGAGAGGATCTCTAGCGCTCTGCTTGCGCCCGCTTGCTTCAAATTCTAGTATAGTATAGCGCATGGCGGAGTGGGGCGCGTGGCGGCGTCGGCGCAACCTGGCCGAGCTGCCGGCGGGCTCCGCCCCGGCCTTGTGCGATGCGGCACGGCGAATCCACGGAGAAGAGCATGCTCCTGGCATTTGACATTGGCAATACGAATGTCCACCTTGGCTTATGGGATGGCGGGGCTTGGCGTCTCTCATGGCGGGCGCGCACCGTCGCCGACAAGATGATGGATGAATACGCTGTTCTCGTGCGCAACTTCCTGGCTACCGCCGCGGTCAATCATGATGCGATCACCGGCGCATGCCTTAGCAGCGTCGTGCCCGCGCTGACGCCGACCTTTCAGGAGTTGTCGCGGCGCTACCTGAACCTGGCGCCGCTGACGGTCAACAGCGAGTCGGACCTGGGCATCGCCATCTCGATTGATATGCCAGAGCAAGCCGGCGCCGATCGCCTTTGCAACGCCGTCGCCTTGTCGCGGATCTATGGCGCTCCCGCCGTCTGCGTTGACTTTGGCACGTCGACTAACTTTGATGTATTGTCTGCGGCAAACGAATACATCGGCGGTGTGCTCGCGCCGGGCGTTCATCTAGCGCACGACGCCCTGGTCAGCCGCGCCGCCCAATTGCACAAGGTTGACCTGCAGCCGCCGCCCCAAGCGATCGGCCGCAACACGGTTCATGCGATGCAATCCGGCATCTTCTGGGGATACGCCGGCATGATCGAAGCGCTGCTGCGGCGCATTCTGGCGCAGCTTGACGCGCCAGCGCCGAGAGTTATCGCCACCGGAGGCTTGGCGCCGGTCTTCGCCGCGCACATTGCGTTGATCGACGAAGTCGCGCCCGAGCTCACGCTGGACGGGCTGCGGCTGATATATGAGCTAAACTGCGGGAAGTAAAAATGCCCCGGCTTGGGGCATCTCACAGGCTCCGTAGCTTGGACTTGAACCAAGAACCTAGCGGTTAACAGCCGCCCGCTCTGCCAATTGAGCTACTACGGAATACAGTCTTGGTATAGTATCAGCGTCATAAATGACTGTCAAGAACATCTTGCCGCGCTTACGTGTTTTCCTTTGCTCGCGAGGCGGGGAAATGGAGCGAACTTGCTACAGATAAGATCCCTGGTTGACCGCCGCGAATTTGAAGATTTCTTCCGCTTCCCCTGGCGGCATTACGCTGGCGACGCCAACTGGGCGCCTCCGCTGCTTTCGATACGGCGGCAACTGCTGGACAAGACCAGGCATCCGGCTTGGAAGTACATGGAGGGCGAGTATTTCGCCGCCTGGCAATCGAGGCAAATGGTCGGCACGATCGCCGCTTTTATCAACCATGAGCATAACCGTTATCATGACGAGAATATCGGCTTTTTCGGCCTGTTTGAATCAGTCGACGACCCGGCAATCGCTCAAGGCTTGTTGGACGCCGCCGCCAATTGGGTCCGCTCGCGCGGTGCTGAGGCCATACGCGGTCCCGCAAACTTAACAACCAATGAAGAATGCGGCTTGCTTGTCGACAACTTCAGCCAGCCCGTAATTATGATGTCCTACAACCCGCCGTATTATGCCGCCTTGGTGGAGGGCGCCGGTTTCGAGAAGGCGATGGATGTTCACTGCATCTACCAAGACCGCGAGACGATCGAAGCCACCGATTCTCTAGCGCGGCTGGAGCGGTTGGTCAAGCGCGCCTCCGAGCGTAGCGGCATTATCGTGCGCCGCATGAAGGCCCGCGACAAGAAAGCCGAATTCGCGCGCTTCCGCGAAATCTACAACGCCGCCTGGGAAAAGAACTGGGGCTTCATCCCGATGAACGATGAAGAGCTTGAGGCGCTGGTCAAAGATCTCGGCATGTTGGTCGAGGCGGACTTGGCGTTTTTTGCCGAGATCGCCGATGAACCGGTCGGATTTGCGCTTACGATTCCTAATTTCAATGAGGCGCTGGCGCGCGCCTATCCCCGTCCGGGCGTGCCCGAAGTGTGGACCATGGCGCAGGTCGCCTGGCATTGGAAGATTCGCCGAACGATCCGAGGCGTGCGCATGCCTTTGATGGGCGTCAAGGCGGAGCATCGCAACAAAGGCGTTGAGTTGGCGATGCTGCTGGAGGTCATGAAAGCGCTGCTGCCTTCGCGTTATGAATACCTCGATTCAGGCTGGATCCTTGAGACAAATCCGCTCATCAAGATCAGCCTCAGTCTTGGCGGCCAGATCTACAAGACTCATCGCTTTTATCAGAAGTCCCTGGCGGTTTAGCGCTCGGCGAGTTGGTTGAGCACCTGTCTGGTCGCCTGCGCGGCGGTGGCGTCGCCATGCAAGACATCTATTAGCGCCTCCTGCATCAGACGCGGCGCCGTGCCGCCCTCGTTTTCCGGCAGCGGAAGTGTGGCGTCATCCAGCAATTCGACAAAAAACTGACGATCTACCGTTGGTGGCAGGCTGTCATCCAAAAGCGCTGGCTGCGTCGGCAAATGATAAAGCGCGCGGGCGATATCGGCGTGGAAATCGGGCTCCATCATCCACTCGAGATACCGTGCCGCAAGCGCTTGGCGGCTCATATCCGGCGTGACGAGCACCCAAAGCCAGCCGTCCCGAATTGAACGGCCCGCCCCGCTTAAAGTGGGCGCCTTAGCCGCAGTCAATGTCGCATCCTGCTGATCTATCATGGCGAGATAGTCGCTTGCGCTGAAAATCGCGAGCCGCGGACGATCGCTCTGGCTAATGAACTCGGATTGATAAGCGGCCGGCGATTGAAAAGTTAGCACCTCCGGCGCCACCAGTCCCAAGTTTACCAGGACTTCATAGAATTTTAGCACGGCGCCCAAAGCCTCTTCGTCGACGCTCATCACGCCGTCGCTCGGGGTTCTTCCGCCAGCGGAAAGGTACTGCATGTAAAATGTCTGATTCAACCCGTTTGTGCGCGCCGCCGGAAATAGGAAGGTCGCCCTATTGTTGATTACGTCGTCAAATGTCAGGCGATAGCCCGAAGTCTCCAAAGGCTGCGATTGAATTGCCAGCAATACATCAAAGAGATAAGGCAAGCCGTAGAGCGCGCTGCCATCTTCCAGCGAGATTTGTCCGAAATCGAGCCCATCGTCAAGGTCGTTAATCAGCGATGTTGAAAACATAGTCTCCATGGATTGCAGATACTGCCGCGCCTGCGCCGGCGTAAAATCGCGGCGACGAATCAAGGTGACATCGGGCAGGGCGGCCGGCGCGACATCTTTGCCGGCGCGAATGGTGGACAGAATGCCGCCGACTTTGCCGACATCTTTGATGCGGAATACGATGGCGATCGCGTTGCTGCTGGTAAAGGCGGCTGTATGCTCGCTGAGCAACTGAAAAGCGTCGCCGGATTCATCCGAAATCAGCGGCGCGGGCAGCCATACCTGCAGCGGAGGCAGCGCCTCATCCGCGTCAACCCGGTCGTCTTGCGCGCCTATAATTGATGTCGCAATAAAACAAATGACAATCAGTACTGCCGAGCGCAGCCTGGGCGCCAACTGGCTCCAATATGCTTCGCTTGAGTATCCCCGCATCGCCTTCATTCTACCTCAATCATGATATGCAATCGGGTTGTCTTGCGCGTCCTTCCGCCGTCGAGGTTAACGGCGCCGGGTTAAACTGATCGAAAGTCCGAATCGGCGCAGTTTTGCTAACCGAAACTATCAACTGAATGCGTCGATGACAGCGGGCACATCCCGCGCGATCGCGATCATGCCGTGATAACCGTCGCCGAGGAAAGGGCTGCCCTCCATAATCGCGATTATTTCCGCCCACATGGGTCCGTAGCAAACGAAGGGACAGCGCGGGACGCCGCCAATGCGCATCAATTCCCAGGTTTCCGCGATCTCGTGCAGCGTGCCGATCCCGCCCGGCATAGCCAAATAGCCATCGGCATTCTCCACCATGTGCAGCAGTCGGTCGCGCAAGTCGGCGTAATTGACAATCTCGTCCAAATAGCCGTTGGGCTGAACATCAAATTGCGCGCCGATCTGATCGGTGGTCACGCCGATGACGCGGCCGCCAGCCATCTTGGCGCCCTTGCTGACAGCTTCCATGACGCCGAAGTAGCCGCCGCTCATGACGGTGTAGCCCGATTGCGCCAGCGCCGCGCCAATCCGCAGCGCGTCCTGGTAAACGGCGTGATCGGCGCCGACCTGAGAACTGCCGTAAACGGTGATGGTCTTCATATCCGTCGCCGCTCTCGACTTTGAATCTTGTCCGCGAGTATATCAGACTTGTGGCAGGTCTTGAACGCGGGCTTTAAAACGGCGCCGCTGGCGAAAGCGTTGCCGCGCGCTCACACTTGGCATACCCTAATGAATGGTCTGAAGGCAGTACAGCTTTTCAGCGAGCAAATATCGTCATGAATTCCGCATTTCTTGGGGCTATTCGGACGACTCACAGAATCGTCCCGCCAGTTTTCGCCAGAATGATGCCTTGAAAATCTAACCTAGGCAATTATGTACGATTAGACCAATCCTGTCCTCAGAATGAATGGGGGGAACTGAACGGCGGTTTCCGCGTTATAATTGGTAGAGGAACGATTGGCATACGAGGAGATGACATGCTGAGGAAAATCGGGTTTCTTGTCGCTCTGCTTTTGCTGCTGTTGCCGCTGGCGGCCACATTCGCGGATTCGGTGGAGGACGCCTTCTTATGCGGCAATCTGGCGGAGGCGGATTGCGCGATCAAGAACAACAACAGCGCGGTGATGGACGAGGTTCAGGCTTTCGCGTTTGTGCTGTTGATGCGCATGGATATAGAAGCGGCGGACCCATCCGAAAACACGAGCGTCACAATGGAAGGCGGGGGCCGCGTCGCGCTTGACCCGGCGCTGATGGAAGCGTCCAAAGCCCTCGAAACCGCAGCGGGCATGGATCCGGCGGCGATGATGTCCCTGGCCAACGAATTGTTTGGCGGGCTCGCGGCCGAGATGTCGCTGATTGTCACCATGGCTGGCGCGGACGAGACTTCGGAATTGCCACTCAATCTGCTGTTGAAAGATGGCATCGTGGCGCTGGACATGGCGGCTTTCGCCGATGAGTCGGATGAGTCCGCGGCTGGCTGGCTGGGTATTGAGTTGGCGGATATCGTGGATAGCGCTGGACAAGAGACCGACATGACCGCCGAGATGGGCGGCATGGATCACGGCGCGCTGGCGGAGGCCAGGTCGATCGTCCGCTTGCCCGACAGCGAAGTGAATGGTCAGCCGGTGGCGGTCTTCCAAACCGCGCTTGAATATGAGGCGCTGCTGGAGTCTATGGGAATGGTGGCGGATTTATCCGGCGCTTTAGGCGCGGATGCGGCCGCCTTGGAAGTTGTCGGCGATGCCTCGCTGCATGTCCTGGAATACATCAGCCTGGTGGACTCCTACACGCAGCGGCTGGAACTCGAGATTTCGACAATGGAAGAAGCTACGGGGGAGACGGCGCCCTTCTCCTTCAGTATGACCATGCGCCTGGACATGAGCGAATTCAACGAGCCGGTCAATGTGGCGCTGCCGGAAGATGTCTTTATCATGCCGCTGGCGATGATGCGGCAGATGAATCAATAGCAACTGGATCAGGGGGCGGTCGCTTGTCATCCGCCGCGGATTCTTATTATGCAGGGGCGGCTCGGCAAGCCGCCCGTTGCATCCCATTGCATTAATCGGAGAGGGTGGGATTCGAACCCACGGTACCCCGGAGGGTACAACTGTTTTCGAGACAGTCCCGATCGTCCACTCTGGCACCTCTCCCTAGCGGACGCCCAGTATACCCGCTCGGCAATGAAATTGAACAGCCCTTTGCGTAATATGTGCTGGTTTCCGCGATGACCATCGGGCGACGCACCGCCGCGCGTAGACACAGCGGGTCAGCCGCCCCTGCCGGACTACGATCTATTGCGGAGTTGGCGGAAGAAATCGCGAATGAGTTGAGCCGCTTCATCGGCGAATAAGCCGCCTTCAACATGCAGGCTATGATTAAGCCGGTGGTGCCGCGTGATATCAAAAACGCCGCCGGCCGCGCCCGCTTTGGGGTCAGCCGCCGCGTAAACCAGCCGCGGCAAACGTGCCAGCACCATCGCTCCGGCGCACATGGCGCAGGGCTCAAGCGTGCAATAGAGCGTAACATCGTCAAGGCGCCAAGAATGGCGCGCTGCCGCCGCTTCGCGCAGGGCGATCATCTCCGCATGCGCCGTGGGGTCTTGGTCAGCTTCGCGCCGATTATAGCCGCGGCCGATGATTTCTCCTCGATGAGCGGCGACAGCGCCAATTGGGACATCGCCGTATTTCAGCGCGCGGCGAGCCTCCAAGAGGGCAAGGCGCATCCACTTACGGTCGTCGTTAGTAATCGGCATGGTCAGAAGAGGCTCATCTGCGCGGGCGCATCCGGATCGCTCTCATGCTCGTCCTCGTCGATTGAAGATTTTTGTTCCGCGACTTCGGTTCGCAGCGCATCGGCGGCGACGCTGTCCTCAAACGTGACTGGCTCGGCTAAGGCCGGCTCGGTTATTTCGCCGCTGCCCGCAATAGGGAATACCTGGCCCGCCTCGTAGTCATGCTCTGCGGGATCGGGCGCAATCGGCTGGCCCTCTTCGTCAAATTGGCTTTCATCGATAGCGACGCACTCGGGGCACAGGCATTCGGCCGGATGCGCTTGCGCGGATTTCACGCTGTCAAGGATGTTCATATCGGCGCGATAGTCAGCTCCTGCATCGTCAACATGCATCGTCGCTTTGACGCGAAGCCGCGCCAACTCGTCATCGCGGAAGCCGACCTGGCGCATGACCGCCGTCAGTGACGACAATGTCACACGATCGTCGTTGCGCGCGACCTGTTTGTACTGCTCACGCAGGCTGCGCAGCCACTCTTCATAAAAGACGCTTTGCGTGTCCATAACCTTTTCTCATCAATTCTCACTTCCGCAACAATCGCAATTATAGCGATTTCCGCTGGTCCGGATGGCGCTGATAGAGACGCGTGATGTGCAGAAGCGCGTCTTTGCCCGGGTGATTCAGTGCCGCTTCTGTAAAGCGCCAGGTCCAATTGCCGGCCGCAGCGCCCGGCGTATTCATACGCGCGCCGGCGCCCAAGCCTAAGACATCTTGCAGCGGCATGATGAAGGCTTTGGCTGAGGAGCGCATGCCCGCCCGCGCCAAAGTCCAGACGATGTCGTTTACATCATGCCCGAGATAATCTTTGACAAAAGCGCGCGTCGGCTCGTCAACTTCAGTTTCCCACCAGCCGCGAGTGGTATTGTTATCGTGAGTGCCCGTATAGACGATGCAGTTGACCGGATGATTGTGGGGCAGGAAAGGGTTGGCTGGGCCATTCCAGGCGAAGTGCAGCACCTTCATGCCGGGCAGACCAAAGTCATCGCGCAGCTTTTCCACGCCGGGGGTGATCACGCCGAGGTCTTCCGCGATGATGGGCAGCTCGCCCAGCGCCGACTTGATTTCGTGAAACAGGGACGCGCCCGGCCCCGCCACCCACCGGCCCCGGATCGCGGTCGGCTCGCTGGCCGGGATTTCCCAATATGCCTCGAAACCGCGAAAATGGTCGATGCGGATGAAATCGACCAGCCGCAGCAGCGCCTTAATGCGCTCAATCCACCACTGGTAGCGGTCGGCCTCCATCGCGTCCCATCGATATAGGGGATTTCCCCAGCGCTGCCCGGTCGGGCTAAAATAATCGGGCGGTACGCCGGCGATCACTGTGGGTTCGCCTGCGTCATCGAGAAAGTATTCCTGCTGATGCGCCCAAACATCGGCGCTGTCGTGGGCGGCGAATATCGGCAGATCGCCGATGAGCCGGATGCCCTTGCCTTGCGCGTACGCTCTCAGCGAAACCCATTGCCGATGGAAGAGCCACTGCCGAAAGCGCTCCAGGTTGATCCGCTCAACGCAATCCGCGCGCGCGGCTGCCAAAGCGGCGCCTTCGCGGGAGCGCAAATCACGCTCCCATTTCGTCCAGGGGCGCAGATTATGCGCTCGCTTCAAAGCGATGAAAGCGGCGTAATCTTCCAGCCAGAACTGATTCTCGCTTACAAATTGACTATATTCCCGATTCAGCGCCGGATCGGGATTCGACCTGAAGTTATGATGGGCGAGCGCCAGCTTCTGATTGTGATAGGGGATGATCCAACCATAATCGACGCGGTCCTGTGGAAAGGGCGGCGTATCGCTGAGGTCGCCCTTCTTTAGCAGGCCATCGTCAACAAGTGTATCGAGGCTTATCAAGTTGCTGTTGCCGGCGAAGGCTGAGAGTGTCTGATATGGCGAGTCGCCGTAGCTCGTTGGGCCCAGCGGCAGCACTTGCCAGATGGATTGCCCCTGCGCTTCCAGCCAGTCGACGAAACGGTAGGCGCCAGCGCCCAAGTCGCCAATGCCGTATCGGCCCGGCAGCGAGGTGGGGTGCAGCAGGATGCCGCATGAACGCTTCAGTCCGTTCATGCGAAGGACCCGCGCTGAACCATTGGCGACATAAATCAGTTATCCGCCAGCAGGTCGGCGACCGCGACCGCCAACTGACAAGTCTCGACTGTCGCTTCGCAGCCATCGCGCAGGCGCCGCAGCTTGACGACGCCGGCCTCGATCTCATCGGGACCAGCAATGGCGACGACGGGAATGCCCCGTTTGTCGGCGTAGGCGAGTTGCCGCCCCAGCTTGCGGCTCCCCAAGTAGACCTCGGTATTGATGCCCGCTTCGCGCAACTGACCGCCAATCCGCACCGATGCGCGCCGCGTCTCTTCGTTGAAGACGGTCACCAGCGCTTGCACCAGTGTGCCGCCCAAATGCGGCGGATAAAGATCCAACTCGTCCATCAAGTCGATGATGCGCTCGATGCCGAAGGAGGTGCCGGTCGTGGGCAGGCTTTGCCGGCGGAACATGCCGATCAGGTTATCGTAACGTCCACCACCGCTGATGCTGCCCAGATTCGGTTGCGATATCACCGTTTCGAATATGGGACCGGTGTAATACCCCAGCCCGCGCACCATGGTAAGGTCGAACTCGTAACGCTCAGGCGGAATTGCGGCGTCGGCGAGCAAGTCAGCCAGTTCGCGCAATTCATCCAATCCGTTGTCGCCGCCGGCTATAGTCTCCTTGATCGCTTCCAGGCTGTCTCCGCCTGGCTCAGTCGCCTGCAAAACGCCCATCATGCGGCTGACGGCTTCGCCATCAATCCCCCGTTCGATCAGCTCGCGCTTGACGCCGTCGGCGCCGATCTTGTCGAACTTGTCGACGCTGCGGTAGAGATCTGGCAGCTGCCCAGAAGGGACGCCGGAGAATTCGCCGATTGCGGTTAAGAGCCGGCGATGGTTAATCTTGATCACAAATTGCGGGAAACCGAGCCGCCGCAATATCTCATGCATCATAATCACAATTTCGGCATCGGCGCTCATGCTGGCGACGCCAACTGTATCGGCATCGCACTGCCAGAATTCGCGATAGCGTCCCCGCTGCGGGCGTTCTCCGCGGAAGACGGGCGCGATGTGGTAACGTTTAAATGGCAGGTTGAGTTGGCTCTCGTATTGCCCGACTACGCGCGCCAGCGGCACCGTCAGATCATAGCGCATCGCCAGCGGCTCACGCTTGCTGCGCCCATGTTGCGCGGTGAATATGAGCTGCTCCGCGTCCTCGCCGTATTTGCCGAAGAGCGTCTCCTGCAATTCAAGGACCGGCGTATCGATCGGCTCGAATCCGAAGCGATGAAATATGGATTTGATGCTGTCGAGCGCATAGCCGCGCCGGAGCATCGTTTCCGGCAGAAAGTCGCGAAAACCTTTGGGCGCGCGCGGCGCGATAGTCTTGCTCATCAGCCCTCCGCAAGGAGCGAAATCTGAATGTCTATGGCGAGCCCGCTGCGACATTCAACGGGCGTCCGAGATTCATGCAGTCGCTAGGCGCGCGGCCAATGCCTGACGCCTGACCTCTTCAATCTGTTCGTAGTGCCCGACCTCGTGCGACAAACCGAATAGAAACGCGGCCGGCGCGTTCATCTCGCCGAACCTGGCGCTGAAGCGTTCGGATACATCTCGGCAGACATCCAGCAGCGGCGCGTCCGGCCAAGTCTCCAGGTAGGCATTGCGCATGCGGCGGCTCTCTTCCAGGCGTTGGCGCACTTGCGCAACGCTCTTGATAGCGCGCCAGGGCGTCTCATATCGCGGGCGCTCCGCCGCCGGCACACCGCGGGCCAGCAGCGAACTCAAGGCGGCGCCCTCTTCGGAACTGGCGGTGACGTGAGCGATCAAATGCCCGAAGTTCCAGCCGATCTCCTCTTCGCCTTCGACGGCAAATGGGTCATCGGCATCGGGGTCTGCCGGCTCGAATACGATATCAGCGTCCTTGAGCCCTTCTAAAAAGCCGAGCAAAAAGTCAACACTTTCATCACTGAGCTGTTTTAGCGCCGCCGGACCGATATTCTCGCGCGCGGCAAATTCGAGATAAGTCAGCTCGCCAGCGCGCATGGGTGAAAAATCAATCATTGAAAGCCTCTCCTGCTGTAAACTGGTGGCTTATCATTCTACTGATAGCTGCGATTTCGACAAGCATGCATACAGTTGGACGCCGTGATGATCGGCGCGAGTCTAGCGCAACAATCCGTTGCCTCACTTTCGAGAATGGCGCAACCTAAATGTATGGTCCTGTAGTGAGGCCATTTGCGTTTGTATCCCCTTGAACGCTGCGACGGAATCGCCAATCGCGCAATTGAACCGCGTTTGAACTTGAGCGCGCGGCGCCACCGAACGGCCCCTCTTATGTGTCCTGCGGGCCCTTCTGGCTTTAGAAATCGTTCTGCCCCGCAATCCCTGGCGGATGGATGCCTCACAGGCTAACTGAGCGTGCATAACTGCGCTGTGTTGGCATGGCTTGCCCCGCTAGCGGCAGAAAGCGCTCAGGTTTGAACGTAAACAAAAGCCCAGCTATGCGGACGTCGAATTAACCGGCGGAAGTAATGCGACCGTTGCCCTTGGTATCCCAGTGTCGCCTAAATCCGCGTGGGCGGCGGGATCTGCCGCATACCCTGGGTGCGATATTTTAGTCCGCCTCAAATACCATACAGCTCGCGCGCATTATCGGAGAGAATCATCTTTGCTGTTTCCTCCGCCCCCGCCTCAGTCATGAATCCGTCATCAATGAGGTCTTGCAGCGCCTGCGCCAGCGCCTGCTTGCCCAACAGCGCGCTCGTATAGAATGGTTCGGGTGTGCCATAGGCGTCGGAACCGTAGCAGACTCGAGAGAGTGGCGCCATTTCCAGCACTTCGGCGATGATACGCGCGGCGGCATTGCCAGCGAAGGGCAATCCTTCCGACAGATCGCACCAGATATTGGGTAGGACATTGGCGATGTATCCGGCCTCGGCATGATATGGGTAACCGGTATGCACCAGCAGGATCTTGCAAGCGCGATATGCCGGGTAGCGCAGCAACTCCATTAGCTGCGCCGGGCGGCAGGCATCCAGATGCACTTCCCAATCGCCCATGCCCGTATGCACTTGCAAGGGCGCGTCAAAGTCGATGCAACGCTCGATGGCGCGGCAAAACAGATGGTCGCGCAGATTCTTGATAGCGTCGCCTCCGCGCCCGCGAGCGCGCCGGATTTTCTCTAGCGCGACCATACCTTGATCAACTGAGCGGCTGCGCGGGTCTATATCAAGTCCCGTGCGGTAAGCGATGATTGACTTAAGCCCCCTATAGCCGCCTTCGCTCAAAGCCGAAGCGATACCATCATCGTATGCGCGCTGAAACTCAAGCCAGCCTATGTCTTCGTCGAGCAGTTGCTGAATCAGCACTTCGATGCGGAAGATGGGCAGGACTTCGACGCCAACCTGGGCGCGGAAGTTCTCGAGATTAACCTGTGGCAAGGGATGACCATCGTCCACAATTAGTGTATCGATTTTGCCAGCTTGATGCAGGCTGTTCGCGTAGCTCGCGTATCCTTCTTCTAGGATGGCGCGGTTGCGCGCTTCAACCACTGCATCCACCGTCTCCTCTACCTGAAAGTACTCCGCCAAACGCCGCAGCATATAGCGGAAGTAAAGCGTATCGCGTTTGACCCGCTGCAATTCCGCCAGAGTAGCGTCATCAACCTCGATGCCACCATCCCGCAGATATTGCGGCGAGCCGCCACCAAAGGAAACCTCATCCACCCATTCGTCGGCGCTGAGCTTGTCCTTGCGCCTGTAGGGATGGCAATGCGCATCAACCACGCTCAGGTTGCTGAAATCAAGCATCAGGGCGCCTCCATGTACATCCGTCGTTCCCAGGGATGCACGGTCAAATGATACGTTTCCAGTTCCAGACGCTTGACCTTGAGGAACTCCTGCCCAATTACTGGCGACAGCGCCGACATCAGAATCTCGTCGCTTTCCAGGGCGTCCAAAGCGACGGACAAGGCGCGCGGCAGATAGGCGATGCCATGCCGCAGGCGTTGCTCTTCGCTGAAATGCCCGACGTCTTCGTCGTTGAAAGGCTCGCCCGGATGCAATTGATTTTGTAAGCCATCCCAGCCAGCGGCGAGCAAGGCGGTCAAAAAGAAATAGGGATTGCAAGTATTGTCGCCGGCGCGGTATTCGACGCGGCAGCGCTGGTTGACATCGGGCACGCGAAGGAGGACGCCACGATTGCCAACGCCCCAAGCGATATGGGCGGGCGCCCAGGAAGCGGGCTGCAGGCGCTTGTAAGAGTTGACGGTGGGCGCCCCCACGCCGCAGATGCCCGGGGCATGCGCCATCAAGCCACCCATGAAATGCAGGCCCGTTTTGCTCAGCGGGCTATCCAGCCCCGCCCCCACCATCAGATTGTCGCCAGTCTCACGATCCCACAGCGCCAGGTGCGCATGCAAACCATTGCCTGCCAAGTCGGTGAAGGGTTTGGGCATATAGGAAGCGATCAAGCCCCGCTGCAGGGCAAGCGCGCGCGTTACCTCTTTGCAGATGAGGTAGCGGTCCGCCGCTCCCAGGGGATTGTCGTAGCGCACAGAAAACTCAAATTGCGAGGGACCGTATTCCTTGCCCAATTGCTCAACCTGCAAGCCCATTGTCTCGAGCGCCGCGACGATTTCATGCAGCAGATCGGCAAACTGATTCAAGCCGGCCAGGGTAAACATGCCGCCCGCTCGGCAGGGCGCATAATCGCCATTCTCTGTCTTGTTGAATAAACTGAATTCCGCTTCCAGCGCGGCGGTGATGTCTATGCCTCGGCCCGTGAAACTTGCCATGGTCTTCGCCAGGTTCTGGCGCGGGCAGCCGTCGAAGGGCTGATGAGACTCGGTCATCATATTACAGAAGACGATGGCTGTATTTTCGTGATAGGGCAGTTTCCAATAAGCATTTGGATCAGGCATAGCCAAAAAGTCGCCGGTTTGCGCCTGCCAGATGCCATCGGCGGCGTTATGGTCGTCGACGCCGAAATTGAGGTTGGCGCGGGCAAATACAACGCCATCTTCCACGGCGCTTTCGAATTTGCTCTTCGGCGCCGTTTTGGCGCAGGCCCGTCCGTTGTAATCGTGGTAGGTCACCCAGAGGTTTTCGATCTTGTCATCGTCCAGGCGCCGCAGCAATTCTTGCTTATCCATTTTTGACTCCACAAATCAATCGAATCAGTTCTGCCAGCAGTGCCGTTCGCGGGACGATGCTGCTCTTGAGGATGTATTCATCGGGTCCATGATCCAGGCCGCCGATCGGACCTAATCCATCAAGCGCTGGCACACCGGCTTGAGCCGCGAAAGCGCTGTCCGCGGCGCCGCCCGTGCTGGCGCCATGCAGCGAGAATCCGAGGCTTTGCGCCGCCTGAACCGCCAATTCCTCTAGGCTCGCCACCTCGTCCGTGCGCGGCATCGGAGGCGAAGCGAGGCGCTGGTCGAGCCGGAAGGTTATTTCATCTGCCCCCGGTCGCGCGAATATCGCTTCGATTTCCGCAACTGCGCGATCGAGTTCACACTGTTCAAAGGCGCGGATATCAATGCTGGCTCCCGCCCGATCCGGCACCACATTGGGCAGAGTGCCGCCCAAAATTGTACCTATGTTGATCGTGACTCCAGCTTCGGGCTGCGCCAGTGTTTCAACTTCAAACAATCGGCGCATGAGACCGCTGATGGCGTTGCGTCCTCTCTCCGGTTCGACGCCGGCGTGGGCGCTTCGCCCGCGAGCGCGCACATTGATCACGACATTGCCTTTACGCGCTGTCACGATATCGCCGTTTTCACGCGCTGCTTCCAGCGTCAGCACGGCGTCGCATCCACAAATGGACTCCAGGATCAGCGGGATGGAAGTGCGTTGATCGACCTCTTCGTCGGCCACGGAAAGAAAGCTCAGCAGCGCGAAATCATTGAAGTCGTGCCGCTGCAGCGCTTCAATGGCGTAGATGCCACTGAGTAAGCCGGCTTTCATATCGCAGGCGCCGGGTCCCATAAGCCGATCGCCGACCAGCTTCAGTCCGCGTTGCCCGGCGGTACCGCGCGGGTAGACGGTGTCGCAGTGGCCGAGAAGCAGGATCTTTCCCCGGCCGCCGCCCCGGAGTTGAGCCAGCAAGTGATCGGCAGTTTCGCGCTGTGGAAAGCGCTGAATGTTGAATCCGGCGCGCGCTAACCTGGCAGCCAGCCATTCGTTGACAAGCTCGCCGCCTTCCTTGTCGTAGGCGCCGGAATCGATGGCGACCAGCCGTCGCAAATCCGCCAGGTAGCCGTCCAGTTGCGATTCGAGGTAATCCTTTATGGTCACTTATTGAGCGATCCCGCACCAGCGCAGAATAACGCCGGCGAATACTTTGGCTGTTTCGATCAATGAGTCCAGCTCGACATATTCGTTGTCGCCATGCAAACCTTCTCCCGCCGGTCCCAGAATGATAGGCGACATGCCAGCGCCGGCGTAAAAGGCGGCGTCGGTGACGGCGCGTTTGCCTGTCAAAACAGTTTCGATGCCCAAGGCCTGTTGGGCGCCGCGAACGGAATCGACAAGCGGATGATCCGACGGTGTGGAGAAGGGCGGGAAATCGATATTCGACAAGTGCTATTGCACAGTCGGCGGGTGCTCGCGCAGCCAGGGATCAGTCTGGGCGAACGCGGACACGAATGCCTCGAATTCCTCCCGAACCTCATCGAAAGTCTCAGTCGGCAGATACTTGAAATCAAAGTCCACAACGCAGACGTCGGGAATCATAGCCGGATTGGAAGTAACCAGCGGTTTTCCATCTTCGCCCAAGCCTACGCCACCGACGATCACGCCGGGATTGATGGTGGTGATGCCGGGCGGCATCAAGGGATGATGGCGGGAATGCGCCCATTCGCGTTCGAATTCGCGCGCGGCTTGCACAAATCTGACGCCCTTTTCAATCGCATTTACGCCATCGGCATTTTGGGCGTCGGCTTCAGCCTGCGGGTAGATTTGCGCAAAGCGCCAACCGGCGTGCGCCGCCCGGCCGCGGAGCGTGACACGCACCCAGGACAACCCGCCTTCCGCAGCGTCGATCCGGCCTGATGTCGGCTCGGCGACGATGACGCCATCCGCGCGATAACCACGCGCAATCACATCGCGCGTTCCGGCGAAGCCACCGGCTTCTTCATCGACAACGATATGCAGCTGTAAGTCGCCCTTTAGTGCGATATTGCTCGCGATTATGGCTTCTGCAGCGGCGATGAACGCGGCTATGCCGGCTTTCATGTCCACGCTCCCGCGTCCATAGAGCTTGCCGGCGGCGATATCACTGCCCCAGGGGTCGTAATCCCAGCCAGCGCGGTCGCCGATAGGCACAACATCGATATGGCCGTTGAATGCCAGGCTTCTGCCGCCGCCGCTCCCGGGCAGAAGCGCCACAAGATTCGGCCGCCGCCTTTCCTTTTCCCAGCGCGCCAATTGCAATCCAAGCTCGTTCAGCCTGGCTTCCAGGTAATCCTGGACTTCCGTTTCTTCGCTGCTTTCTGGCTCAGCCATGAAACGCGGATTGACGCTTCTGAACGCGACCAACTCCTGCGTCAGTTGAATGATGTCAGCGCGCATCGCGTCCAGACGCTGATGAAGCTGTGATTCGATAGCCAGAAGGTTCATGACGGTCATCCGCTAAGCGGCAGACTCTGACCGGCGGAGGAGCCGCCGTCAACAAGCATAACCGCGCCAGTAATGAAGTCGGCATCGTCCGATGCCAGATAGCGCGCCATCGCCGAGACATCAGCCGGCTGACCAATGCGCCCGCGCGGCGTCATGCCAACCAGCGCGTCAATGTACTCCGGCGTCAGATCCCAATCCGGCACTTCGATCAATCCGGGCGCCACCGCGTTCACCTGGATATTGTGTTCAGCGGCTTCCAGCGCCAGCACCTGTGTAAACATCGAAATCGCCGCTTTCGATGAGCAATAATGAGATGCGCCGACACGCGCCCGCAGCGCCGCGCCTGAAGACATATTGATGATCTTGCCGCCGGCCTTGGCGCCGATCATACACCGAAGCGCCGCCCGACAGACCAGAAACATGCCTTTAACATTGATATCCCAGACGCGGTCCCACTCTTCTTCACTCATGTCGATGATCGGACTATTGGGGTAGATGCCGGCGTTGTTGACCAGTATGTCAGGGATATCGAAACGGAGCGCCAGCGTCGCCAGCATCCGATCGACCGCGTCAGCCGAACGAACATCGGCAACCAGCGCCAGCGACCGACCACCGGCAGCGGCGATCTCGTCGGCTACCAGTTCGGCGCGTTCACAAGCGATATCGTTGACCCCGACGCGCGCGCCCTCCGCGGCGAAATCCAGGGCGATTTGCCGTCCAATTCCATGACCGGCGCCGGTGACGAGCACAGTTTTGCCAGCAAAGCGCTTCGTCATTTTCAGTCGATCCATTTCGCTGCCGGGATTTCGGTGGTGGCGCGCGGGAGGGTAGGCGCGATGGCGCCAATGTGGCAGTACGCCGATATCTCGCTGAGTTTAGCCCACCAGACGCGTGGGAATCCCCGAATATGGCGGATCAGCCGCTCGAGCACGATCATGCCCGAGGGACGCCCTGCCAGGAAGGGATGCATGGTCATATTGAAAAGCCCGCCGCGCGCGAACAAACCGTCAAATTCTGTGGTGAATACTTCCAAGCCCATTGATGGCGGATTGATGCCGTTGCCCACGGGCGGCACTGAAACAAAGCCAAACTGCGGCCAGTCATCGTTGCGCCAACTTACCGGCAATTCCAGCAAGTCGCCTTCAGCGGTTTCCACCCAATAGGGAATATCGTAGCCCATCAAGCTGCTATCGAAATGAAAGTCGTAACGTTTGAGCAAGGCAGGCGAAGACGGTTTGAGTTCCCAAGCCGGCGAGCGGTAGCCAATCGGTCGGCTGCCGGTGAGACTTTCAATGACGTCGATGCCCGCTTGCAAAACCCGCTCTTCCTTTTCATCACTCAAGCTGTCGGGACGTTCGTGCATAAACCCGTGATGACCCAAATCATGCCCGCGCGCCACGATCTCTTGAGCTACATCCGGGTGCAATTCCAAGGTGCGCGCCGGTGAAAAGAAGCTCGCCTTAATCTCGTAGAGGTCGAGCAAATCGAGGATATGCGGCATGCTGACATTCGGACCGTAGCTGAATTCCGACATCAAAGCCATTCGCTTGCTTGCCTGAGGCGGATCCAGCATGTAGGGAATGGTCTCGCCGTCGAGATCAAAGGTGAGCGCTGCCGCGCAAATGCGATCATCGGGCCATTTGAATTCGCCCATTGTTACCGCTCCTTTTTTGGGTTCTAGCGAAAGTTTGGCATCACCTCAGCGGCGAACAGTCTAACTCGGCTTTCCAGCTCATCCTTGCTCTCATGGAATAGCCACAAGACCGCGTGTTCAAGGCCAGCGTCTTGGTAAGCGCGCAGCTCGCTGGTGATTTCGGCGGCGGAACCTCGCGGCGCGTGACCGGGCGCCTGATAGTCCTTGGACGTTTCGCCCGCTGCCAGCAGTTCGATATTGGTGCGCAGTGAGACGGTGACCGCGCGACCACCATTCGGCGCGCCCAGCGCTGCTACGCCCTCTTCGAGTTCAGCTGGCGTCAAGCCCACTGGGTGCCAGCCATCGGCCATCGTTGCCGCGCGGCGGATCGCATGCGAACTGTTGCCGCCGATCCAGATGGGCAGTTCGCTGCCTTTGGCGGGACAGGGCGAGAAAAGCGCGTCGTCGATAGTGGTGTATTCACCGCTGAAACTGCCTTCGCCACCCCACAGGGCGCGCGCCAGTGATAATCCTTCGTCGAATCGAGCGCCGCGACTTTCGTAGTCCGCGTTGAGATAAGCGAACTCTTGCTCCAGCCAACCTACACCGGCGCCAAGAATCAGGCGTCCGCCTGAAATCGCATCAATGGAAGCGAGCTGCTTTGCCAGCAGCACCGGCTCGCGCTGCGGCGTCACGATAATGGATGTGCCCAGTTGAACCCGTCGAGTGACGGCCGCCGCAAGGCTCAATGCGATCAGGGACTCGACCAGATTGCCGTATGGATCGGGCATGCTGGCCGGCATCAGCACATGATCGGTCGTCCAAACCGAATCAAATCCCAATTCCTCCGCCAATATGGCGCTTTGGCGAATGGCGTCCGCGCCAGCAATAGCGCCGAAATTCGGCAGGATCAAGCCAAACTTCATATTACGTCGCTCCTCAGTCGTAGTTATGCGCGGGCTGACGCTCGTGCCAATCGTGAGCTTCTTCATAAGCCCAGGCAATGCGGAAGAGCGTCGCCTCGTCAAAAGGTCGGCCCATCAGTTGATAACCAATCGGCAAGCCATCGCCTGTGAAGCCGCAAGGCGCGCTCAAAGCGGGCTGACCGCCGAGATTGGCGGAAAAGGTATGGTGGATGTAGGAGATCATCGGTGTTTCTCCGATATCCATATCCTTTCGCGGCTGGTGCAACTCGGTCAGCAGCGCGGTTGGCAGCGGCATTGTCGGCGAAATCAGCGCGTCGAGACCTTCGCGCTGGAAGAGATCTTTCATCGCCGATCGATAGCGCTCGCGAGCGCGCAAGCCGGTGACATAATGCGTGCCCGGCACCAGTTCACCCAGTTGCAAATTAGCGCGCGTGGCAGGATCGTAGAGATCGCCCTTCTCTCGCAATAGTTGCCGATGATACGCGCTGGCCTCCACCATCATGACAGTAAAGAGCGTCTCCGGCGTCAACTCGAATTCGGGCAAGCTGACCTCGATGATTTCCGCTCCCATCGCCGCCAATTCGTTGATGACAGATTCGGTCGCGGCTCGCACATCGTCAATCACGCCGGGATACAAGACGTATTCGCGGTCAATGCCGATTCGCGCTCCGCGAACGCCGTCCTTGATGCCGCCTGTATAATGCGGCACGTCCCGGCGGGCGGACGCGGCGTCCTGGGGATCGTGCCCGGCGATCGCGCCCAACATCAATGCATTATCGAGCACCGTCCGCGTCATCGGCCCGACATGATCGAGCGTCCACGACAGCGGCGTCACGCCATATGCGCTGACGCGGCCGTAGGTCGGTTTTAAGCCCACGACATTGTTGATGGACGCCGGAATGCGGATTGAACCGCCGGTATCGGTGCCGATTGCCCCAAAGGCGGAGCGCGCCGTCAGAGCGACGCCGGAACCCGTGCTGCTGCCGCCCGGATAACTGTTGAGCTCCCAGGGACTGCGCGTCGGCGGCTCGTTGACGCCATAGGCGAATTCATGGCATCGTGTCTTGCCGATCATGATGGCGCCGGCCGCGTACAGCTTTTGTACAACCGTCGAGTCAAAATCGGGCACGAAGCCTTCCATTACCTTGGACCCGGCCTCGGTCAAGATGCCTTTGGTGTAACAGATATCTTTGACGCCGATGGGGATGCCATGCAAGGGACCGTGATCGTTGCCCGATGCTAGCGCCATATCAGCGCGCCGCGCAGCCTTGAGCGCCAGTTCGTCGGGAACGGTGGCATAGGCATTGACCGTCGGCTCCGTCTGTTTGATGCGCGCAAGAGTGGCTTCGGTCAAGGCGACCGCGCTCGTTTCGCCGTTGCGCAAGGCGGACCCCGCTTCGCTGATGGACAGGTTGATGAGATCGGTTGAATTAGTCATACCATTCAGCATCCACTCGCAGTATGGGCGGATAGTCATGAAGGTCGAAACGCTCCAGTACAGCGATCGACGGCAGTTGATTCGACAGCGCCGCGGCTAGCCCGGCCAGTTCTTCGGGACGCACATCCAGACCAAGCGCCTGCGCCAGCCCGGCGACTTGCTCGGCTTCAATCTTCAGGTCAGATTTGCTTCGCCCATAGCTCATAAAGACCTCCCGTATCGGGCAGATTCTCCAAATTAAGTGGCGGAATAAACACCGTATTCCCAAACTTTCTCGGCGACGCGAGCGACAGTGTCTTCCAGGTTTTCCCAGATGCCGCGATGCGCCGCCATCATCACGCAGATAATGATCGGCGGAATGTCACGCGATTCGATGACGCCAACATCGTTGGCGATAAAGGGACCGAAGTCGCCCGTCTTATGCGCGACTTTCGTTTCGGGCAGGTATTTCGGCAGCCGCGTGCGTGATACCTGCGCGTGCAGTATTCGCCGCATTTCGGCGCAAGCTGAAGCGCTGGCGCAACTGTCGTTCCAGATCATCTCCAGCAGTTGACCCATGGCGCGAGCGCTGGAATGACTGAAGGGCCTGCCTTCTTCAAAGTGGAAGCGGTCGCGCGCGCTGATCCAGTCTTCCGGCGCCAAATCGGGATAACCGGCGCGGAACAGGTCCGCCGGGCTGCGCTCGCCAAGCGCGGGGTCAATCACGCCGGCCAGGGAGGAAAACCAGTCGAAGCAATTGCCCAAGGCTTCAATGTGGCTGAAGCCCAGTTTACGCATGGTCGCGTTTACCGCGTCTGGTCCACCTACCGCTTCGTAACAGTAATCGGTAGCGGTATTGTCGCTTTCGATGATCATCAGGGTCGCGGCGTCTCGCAAAGTGAAAACCATGCCATCGTCCATGTGCTGAAGTACGCCAGTGCCAAATCGCTTGAAGCGCGTCTCCAACTTGTACGTCTGCGCCAGGTCGAGCTCTCCCGCGTCAACCATGCGATGCAACGTAACAAGGACCGGGATTTTGATCGTGCTCATCGTGTCCATTAAACTGTCGGCATTGAGGCAGATTTCTTCACCAGTGCCGGTGTATTTGACATAGAGCGCCCAATCGGCTCGTATGCCATCCATCAGCCGATCCAGAGCGCGTATCAACTCTCCGCGCATGTTCAGCCCTCCTAACGGCGCACGACGCCGCCGGCCAGCCCAAGGGTGACCCCGGTGATGTAGGCGGCGTCATCTGAAGCGAGAAAGGCGACCAATGCGCCCATTTCTTCCGCTGTGCCGTGCCGGCCCAACGGCACTAAATCCCAGACGCGTTGCCGCTCCTCTTCAAATGTGATGCCGGCATGCTCCGCCCGCTGCCGCAGGCCCTCCCACTGCATCTCGGTCGCCATGTAACCCGGCGCGATTGTGTTGACACGAACATTATGCGGCGCCATTTCCAAGGCGAAGGCCAGGGTCAGCGCAATCACGCCGGCTTTCGTGCCGGAATACGCCGCGACGCGCGGATAAGGTTCCTGGCCGAAAATGGAACTCACAGTGATGATGTTGCCGCTCCCCTGCGCCCGCATGACCTGGCCCGCGTATTTGCAGGTCAGGAAGACGCCTCGGTAGTTGACATTGAGGATATGCTCAAAGTCTTCTACATTAAGGTCTACTAGGTCGACCTCGACCCCGCCCGTGCCGGCGTTGGCGACGGCCAGATCCAATCCGCCGAAGCGATCGACTGCCGCAGCCACCAGCTCCGCGGTGCGTTCCGCGCTGCTGACATCGTGCACCTCCGCGCTGATCCGCTCTGCCGGGATTCCAGTATCGCCGATGATTCTCGCTGCGGTCTCATGAACAGCCGGGCTGATGTCGGTCATCATTATGGACCAGCCGTCTTGCGCCAAGCGGCGGACGATGCCTTCGCCCAATCCACGGGCGGCGCCGGTTACGAGCGCGCTCTTTTGTTTTGTTCTGTCTTTTGGCATGAACCAGATTACACTCGCGATTCATGTTGGCTAAACGCGATCTTCACCCTCAGCGGGCTCAGTCATGCGGGAGCGGGCGCTGTATTGTTTGATCAGCCCCCAGACGCCTTGCGGGAAAAATCGCATGGTAAGCACGATAATCACCGCCACGAACATAAAACGGACCGGACCGCGTGACACGCCGAAAATTTCAGACATCCATGCGCTCGAAGCCATTAGCTCGCTGACGTAGGTCATCACCACGCCGATCAACACAGGACCGTAGATCGTCGCGACGCCTCCGACCAGCACCATGCTCAAGAGTAAAATCGCCAGCGAGAAACCGAAGATATCTGGCGAGGCGACGATCAGAAAATGAGCGTAGACGCCGCCAGCCAGGCCGGGGAAGATCGAGCTTAACAGAAAAGCCAGCAGACGCTGCCGCGCCAGGGGAATGCCGCGAGCGATCGCGTATTCCTCAAAGTCGCGCAATGCGATCAGGCTCAAGCCAAAATCTGATGTCACCAGCCGTCGAAGAAATACCGTCGAGCAAAGCAGCAGCAGACCGACCAGGTAAAAGTGCGCGAACTTGCTTTCACGGAAGCGGAAATCACCAATCTGCAGCTGCGGCACGCCGGTCAGCCCTTGCTGACCGCCCGTGATGAGCGGCTGACTGAGCAGCAGCAAGAGCACCAGTTGGCTGCAAGCGAAGGTCAGCAGCGCCACGTAAATGCCGCGCAGGCGAATGGCCGGGATGGAAACGATGACGCTGGCGATAGCCGCCGCGACCGCGCCACACGGTATGCCGAGCCAGGGCGAGATGCCGAGCTTGACCGTCAGGATCCCGCTGGTGTAGGCGCCGATGCCGAAGAAGGCCAAATGCGCGAAGTTGAAAACGCCGGCATAGCCGAGTGTCAAATCCCAGTTTGAAGCGACGACAGCATATAACATGCCGAGGATGGCAAGATGAATCAGCAGCTTGTTATCCACAACTAAGGGTATCGCCAGAAAGACGACGATACCGACCACCGCAAGCGCTTTCTTGTTGGCGTGGATGAACGAGATCATGACTCTTCACCGCCCATTAAGCCGCGCGGACGGAATATGAGTACGAGAATCAAGGTGGCGAATAGAACTACCGGCGCCCAATACAGTGAGAAAACGTAAGCGCTCGATTGCTCAATCAAGCCAATGGCGTAGGAACCGATGATCGTGCCGGGCAAACTGCCAAGCCCGCCAAAAACCACTACAACGAAGGCGCGCAGCAAAGGTTCAGCGCCCATGGTGGGCAAGATGAAAAACAGACCGCCCAGCATGAGCCCGGCGAGCCCCGCCAGTATGGAACTGACGATAAAAGTCAGCGTGTAGATCTGATTGACATTGATGCCAACCAAGCGGGCAAAGTCGTCGTTTTGGGCGACGGCGCGTATAGCAAGACCTAGTTTGGAATGTTTAAGAAACAAGTTTAGCAATATGAGCGTAACTGGCGTCAGCACGATAATCAGGACTTCTTGCAAACCGATCGCCGTATCGAGCACCTCCAATGGCGGACCTTTCAAGATGCGGTCAAGCTGCTTATATCGCGGTCCGAAGAGGACCTGGACGCCGTTTTGCAGGAAGCTGGCGCCGGCGATAGTGGTGATGATGACGATAAGATCGGCGCCTGGTTTGCCGACGAACGGTCGAATCAGCAGTACATAAATGACATAGCCGGCCAGACCGCAGAAAACGATGGCTACCGGTACGCCGACCACCAGACCAAATCCGCCTTTTGCGGATAACATCCACTCGCCCAGCGGATGCAGCACATCTCCCAACACGCCCCAATCTGCACTGTTTGTGGTGATATTCTTACCCAATGGCTGCAAGACTTTCGCCAAGCCGCCGCGGTTGGAGATGTACCAGCCCGAATAGGCGCCGATCATCACCAGGGCGCCATGAGCGAAATTGAACATTCGCACCGTGCCCCAGACCAGCGACAAGCCACTCGCCATCAGCGCGTACAGGGATCCCGAAACCAATCCGCTTGCGATTATGGCGACAATCGCTTCTGGCGTCATCCGGTTACCTTTCCGAAGTACATCTCGAGGATCTCGGCTTGATCGACCTGCGAGACATCAGCCGTCTCGAGCGAGACGGTTCCTTTTTCGATGAGGTACAGCCGCTCGCAGATGCTTAGCAAAAGCTCGACGTCCTGATCGACGACGATCATAGGGACGCCGCTCGCGGCAATCTCATTAATGGCGCGAGCCAATTCCTGCTTGACTAAAGGCGCTAGCCCAATGCTCGGTTCATCGAGGATCAGCAGTTCCGGCATGCCCATTAAGCCGACACCGATCGATAGCATCTGTCGCTCGCCGCCGCTGAGGGTCTGCCCACGCTGGCTGCGCCGCTCCTTCAATCGCGGGAATAGCGCAAAGACCTTCTCGAAATTGCTCGCTTTGCCTTTGTCGGTGCGGGCGATATAGGCGCCAAGAGTGAGGTTTTCTTGCACCGTCATTTCCGGGAACAGCTGATTCCCCTGCGGAACATGGATCAAGCCCAGTTCAACGATCTTGCGCGGGTCAAGCCCGGTAATGTCCTCGCCGCGGAAATGAATCTTGCCTGAATTAACGGGGAGCAAGCCGGACACCGTCCTCAGCAGCGTGGTCTTGCCATGTCCGTTGGGGCCAAACAGCCCGACGCGTTCGCCCTCGTCAACGTGCAGCGACAGCGATCGCACGACATCAATTTTGCCGTAGCCTGAGGTGAGATTATCAATCTGAAATAGCATGGAAAGCGTCCTTCCCACGTTCGCCGAGGTAAGCCTCGATCACGGTGTCGTCGCGCGCCAGCGATTCGGGCGCGCCTTCCGCCAACCGCTTTCCAAAGTCCATCACCATGACACGGTTGGATACGCCAAAGAGCAAGGGCAAGACGTGCTCAATAATGATGATCGTCATCTTGCCATGGCTCAGGCGCAGGATAAGCGATTCGAGTTCGTTTAGCTCCGCCAGGTTCAAACCGCCGGCCGGTTCATCCAGCATCAGTAGATCGGGATTACTAACGATTGCCGAAGCGATCATGAGGCGTTTCTTGCCATATATTGAAAGTTCGCCAGCCAGCCGATTCCGATCGTCGAGCAGATCGAGGCTTTCCAGCGCTTGATCCACAGCTGAATCGTATTCTTCGACAGCAAGCGCCGTCCCGAAGACGGCGCCGATGCGCGCGTTTTCCCGAACAGTCAGGGTGTCAAAAGCAGTTTCTTTCTGAAACGTGCGAGCGATGCCCAGCTCATAGATCTTGTGCGGCGACAGTTGCGAAATCTTTTCGCCGCGGTAAGTAACGACGCCGGCGTCAGTATGATAGGGAATGCCGGTGATCAAGTTGAAAAGCGAGGTCTTGCCGGCGCCATTTGGTCCAGCGATGCCGTAGATTTCACCCTCGTCGACCTCAAAGCTGACATCGTCAACGGCGACAAGTTCGCCGAATTTCTTCGTGACGCCCCGCACTGACAGTATCGCCGCCATACGCCGTCCCAGATATCCGATATGCTATGGCGGAATGGAATCCGCAGGCGACAGATCATCCGATGAAGGATTCGCAAGCCGCTTTAAAGATAATACCGAATACGAATCCATAAAACCAACAAGGGTCGTGTGGCGCAGGACCCTTGTTGATTGCTGTTGAATTACGCCGCGCCAGGAAAACCCTACCCTGCCGCGCGGCTTCTGGCTGTGCCCGCTACATATCCATCCACGGCGGCACCTGGAAGGCGCCGGTGGCGTACTTGTCAGGCTCAATCTGGATGCGCTCGCCTTCCCAGATCTGGTAAAACTGGATGGGATAGAATTCCGGACCTTGAATCGCCAGATGCGTCTCTTGATCAAAGGTCAAGAAACCAGCCAAGGTCTCCATTTCCAAGCTGCCCAGACAGTCGCCAATCGCGGCGCGATCCGCGGGATCGCCGACTTCTTCCAGGCAGGTGGCGTAGATCATCACCTGATCGTAGGCGATGACGGTGAAGTAGCCGCCGCGGTGCCCGTGCATTTCCTCGTAGCGATCACGAATCTCATTAACTTCAGGCTTGGAGTCGATGGCGGCGCCAAGGTTGTTGTAGATCAAGCCGGTGGAATTCTCGCCGGTCAACTCCAGGAACTCTTGGACCGAAGGACCATATTGCAGGAAGAGCAGCGAATTGGGCGGATTCTCCATGAACTGATTCATGAAGGCGGCGTTGTTGGGTGGCGCCGAATCAGTGACAATCACGATGTCTGGCTCATCTTCGCGGATTTTCGCCAGCAATCCACGCCAATCAGTCACCGAGGCGAAGGGCACAGTTTCGTAACCGGTGACCGTCCAGCCGAGGCTTTCGAAATGGGCGCTCATGCCCGTGGCGATGGTCGTGCCATAAGGATCATCCGAGCTGATGATGAAGGCTTCGCGATCGCGCAGGCTGAGCAATCCCGCCTCGTCATAGGCTTCCAGCAATTCCGGCAGCGCCGTCTCGTAAGCGTCATACGATGGCACGCGAGACCAAACCGTGCCGTAAGCTTCGGGATCGGCCGAGATGATGTCGCGGGTTTGCGCGGCATTGGCTGAAATCAAGTAGGGCATGTCGATCTCCGCCATGAGATCGATCTCGAAGTTCGAGGTGCTGGCGTAGGCGGTCATGATGAAGTTGAGATCTTCTGTGTTGCTGAGTTGATTAAATGCGGTGGTCACAGCGTCGGCGCGCTGATCTACCGTATCGGCAATGACCAGTTCCAGCGTATAGCCGGCGACGCCGCCCGCTTCGTTGAGATCATCGACGGCAATTTGAGCCGCCTGCACAACGTCTTGGGCATCCGCGCCAAAGGCGCCCGTCAGCGGCACCATAATGCCGATTTTGGCGACGCCCATGTCCTGCGCGCCAACGAGCAGGCTCCCGAAGACTGTAAACACCAACACAAATAGTACAAAAGCGCTGCGTTTAACTAGAGTCATGTGAATCCTCACTTTCCTCGATTAGTGAACCACGCGTCTTTACCGAACACGCTGCAAGGAATATAACGAGTAAGGGCGCGACAGTCAAATTAAAGCTGCTGGCGCCGGGCGGCCGCGCTGTTTGTCGTCGGGGATTTTGTTACAATTCAAGCTATGAACCTGGAAATTCGGGGAGGTCCAATATGGGTAGTGTTCTCTTGACGAATGCGCAAGTGCTGGATGCGCGGGGCGGCGGATTGCTGCCAAACCGCCATGTGCTGATCGAGAGTGGCAAAATTGCCGCGGTAAGCGAGGCGGCGCCGCCGACCCATGCCAATATCATAGATGTTGGCGGTCGTGTTCTGATGCCGGGTTTATGCGATGCCCACGTACATGTAACCGCCGCGACCGCCAACTTGTCCGCAATTCGTCACTGGTCGTCCGCTTATGTCACCGCCCAAGCCGCGGTGATTCTTGAAGACATGCTGATGCGAGGCTTCACAACTGTGCGAGATGGCGGCGGCGCCGACTGGGGCTTGGCCAAAGCCGTGGATGAAGACTTGATTTCGGGGCCGCGGATTTTCTTTTGCGGGCACGCCTTGTCGCAAACGGGTGGGCACGGCGATATGCGCAGCTCCGGCGACGACGGCGCCGGCTATAGCTGGCTGACACCGGGGCTGGGATGGGTTTGCGATGGCGTCAGCGAACTGCGCCGCGCCTGCCGCGAAGAAGTCCGTCGGGGCGCTCATCACATCAAGTTGATGGTTTCAGGTGGCGTCGCCTCCCCCACCGACCGCATCGACAGCACACAATTCTCGGAAGAAGAAATCCGCGCGGCGGTTGAAGAAGCGGAAGCCGCAAACCTTTACGTGATGGCGCACGCCTATACCGCCCGGGCGATCAATCGGGCTTTGCGCTGCGGCGTTAAAACGGTGGAACATGGCAATCTGATGGATGAGGAGAGCGTCGATCTCTTGCTGGAAAACGGCGCTTTTCTGGTGCCGACGCTGTCGATCTATCAGGCTTTGGCCGATGAGGGCGTCGAGGCTGGCCTGCCGGAAGCGCTCTACAGCAAGGTTTTCGCTGTGCTGGACGCGGGCAAGCGCGCGCTTGAAATGGCGCATAATGGCGGCGTCAAAATGGCTTACGGCACCGATCTGCTGGGGCAGATGCACCGGCGCCAGTTGGATGAGTTCGCCATCCGTGGAGAGATCATCCCCGCCATTGACGTACTCCGAGCGGCCACCTGCAATGGGGCGGATCTGCTGGGAAAGACCGGCGAGCTGCACGAAGTGATTCCAGACGCGCTTGCTGATTTGCTCGTGGTGGATGGCAATCCGCTGGAAGATCTAAGCGTTATGACCAAGCCAGAATCAAACCTGCGCCTCATCATGAAAGCGGGCAAAATCTATAAGAATACGCTGTAAAACGTTTGCCCCTCGGCGGGACGCCGCCGCCTTGATTATGGAATTTGTCAGGGTTTGTGACGCGCTTCAGCCGCTGCGGCGAGGCGCTTGCTGTACATCGTCAGGAGGTAAATCTCGTCGCGCACGATGACGTAGTAGATGATGCGGTAGCCCTTGGGCGCTCCCCCTTTTACTGCCGGGTTGCGGACTGCGGCTTTGTATACGGCGGCGGCGGCGGCCGGCACGACGTTACCCGGGCGTTCGCCACGTTCCAATCGCTTGGTAAATTTGTCAGCTTGGTCGACGGCGTTGCGGTATTTTTTTCGAGCGCTTCAAGCCGGTCGTCAAATCTCGGCAGAGTCTTAACGCGAGTGGGCATTACCTGCGATTTTCCGACGGATTTCCGCGAATGTTTCATGCGCCGGGCGACCCTCGCCAGCCGCCGCCTGCTGCAAGCCGATGCGGATGTCTTCCATGAGTTCCGCTTTGGTCGGCTCGTCGGCAATCGGGGCAGACCGACGGCGCTTCTGGCGGCTCAACGGTTCTTTGACTGCCGATTCCGTGCTTGCCATGCGAACACATCCTAGAAAACAGTAGAACTTTCACTAGGACTTTAGCCCATTAATTTGACAAAGTCAAGATAATGGGAAGTGGTGAATATTGCGGATATGAGCTACCCAGTTTGACAACAATGTAGGG
>JAPPFH010000133.1 GCA_028875185.1 Chloroflexota bacterium
CTAGACTTGGGAGCGGCGCTCAATATGTCTCCACTAACAGTCCCATGATGCTCGGTTATGAACCTCACAATAGAGTTCGCATCAGTTTCAGGTATACCGATATCAGTAGTCGGGTTACTTTCTAAGCGCCGTAGCATTGGCGGTGATCCATAAATCACGTACCCGTCATCGTACTCTACTAACCCGGTCCCCAGCCCCACCAGATTTGCAAGGACCAAGCGTCGCATATCAGTGTCAAATAGATCAAGCCAAAACACACTATTCAACGAATCATGCACACTCTGCTGCTCGTCTGCATTGAGGTTCAACTTTCGCTTTCTGCTTACTTTTACAATTATGGTTGTTATCATGGATTACCTCGCGCATGTTGTTTCAGGTATGAGTGTCTAAAGGCTAAGACTTTACAATTTAGCGATTCCACGCAGCCTGTGCAGCAAGCCACTGTGCCGCTCGGCGACTTTGTTGTTGCTGACCGCGATGTGCAGCGCCTGGCGCGTGCCGACCAGGATCACGAGCTGCTTCGCCCGCGTGATGGCGGTATAGAGCAGATTTCGCTGCAGCATCATGTAATGCTGCGTCAAAATTGGCATGACCACCGCCGGGTATTCTGAGCCTTGTGAGCGGTGCGTGCTGATGCAGTAGGCGTGCATTAGGTCATCCATCTCGCTGAAGTCGTAGACGATCGTGCTGCCATCGATGACAACTTCAAGCGAATTATCGCTCTCGTCAATGCTGTAGATGAAGCCGATATCGCCGTTGAAGACTTCCTTGTCATAGTTGTTGCGCGTCTGCATCACCTTGTCGCCAACGCGAAACAGACGGTTCCGCAGCTTGACATCGGCTTGCCGGAAGTCGCCGTTCAGCTCCGCTTGCAGCCGGCTGTTGAGGTTGTTCACCCCAGCGGCGCCGCGATACATCGGCGCGATCACCTGGATTTCGCGCACAGGATCAAGGTCCCAGCGCGCAGGCATGCGCCGCTTGACGATATCAACCATCATATCGGCGACCGCCTCCGGATCGCCGACGTTGAAGAAGAAAAAGTCATTGGACTGGTTGCTGGTATCGGGATGCAAGCCCTGGTTGATGCGGTGGGCGTTGCTGACGATGTGGCTTCTATCGTCTTGGCGGAAGATTTGATCGAGGCGCGCGACCTGGGCGACGCCACTGTCGATGACATCGCGCAGGACATTGCCGGCGCCGACTGATGGCAGCTGATCAGCATCGCCGACCAGCAGAAGGTGGGTGGTCGGCTCCAACGCTTTGAGCAAGCTGTTGAACAGTTGCAGATCCAACATGGAGGCTTCGTCAATGACGACCATGTCGCTCTTCAGCGGGTTGGATTCATCATGTTCGAAGCCGCCTTCATCGGGCGAAAAGCCGAGCAGCCGGTGGATGGTGCTGGCGTCTTCGCCAGTGGCTTCACCCAAGCGTTTAGCCGCGCGCCCAGTCGGTGAAGCCAGGTTGAAGCGATAATCGCCGTCGTTCAGCGCGTTGATAAGCATCTGCAAAGTTGTCGTTTTGCCTGTGCCGGGTCCCCCCGTGAGCACGCTGACCTTGCTCGTCAGCGCCGCGCGCGCCGCATCGAGCTGCTGCTGGGATAGGGACATGCTGTTGCGCTCGCTTAACTTTGCGAGGGCGCTTTGCCAATCAGTCTTGCGATGATCACTGATTATGGGGCTGCCGCTGCTTGCCATTCCACGCAGCAATTGGCTTGCGCTGGTCTCGGCGCGAAAAAAGCGCGGCAGGTATACAGCCTTAATGACCGAATCATCGCCATGCAGCAAATCGCGGACGCCCACGGGTTCGCTCGGGGCGGCCGCGGCTAGCTTGTCCTCGACCAGCTTGCCCGCCACCAACTGGCCATCCAGGGCGATCGTCAATGCCGAAGCATCATCGACATCAAGCAGATCAGCCGCCTTCGAAAGCAATTCGTCGCGCGGGGCATAGGTGTGGCCCTCGCCCGCCAATTCGTTCAAGGCGTAATGCAAGCCGCTGCGCAGACGGCGCGCGTCGTCCAGATCCAAGCCCATTTTTCTGGCGATCTGATCGGCTTTACGAAAGCCAATAAGGAAGACATCATCCGCGAGTTGGTAGGGATTGTTTTCAATGACCTGCCGTGTATGACCGCCGTACTCGTTGACGATGCGCTGGGCGAAGCGGGCGCTGACGCCGAGCCCTTGCAAGTAAATGAGCATATTGCGCTCGCCGCGCTTCTTGGGCCAGACTTTGATAAGCGTTTTGGCGAGCCGCTTTTTGAGGCCAGGCACGTCGTAGACGCGCTCGGGCTGGGCATCCAGGATAGCGACGGTATTTTCGCCGAGATGCTTCACGATTTTCTCCGCCGTCATCGGCCCGATGCCTTTGACGATGCCGCTTGACAAATAATTGATGATGCCCTGCGTTGTATTCGGCGGGACCGGTATCGCCTGCTCCGCGCGGAACTGACGGCCGTACTTGGGATCGTCAACCCATTCCCCGGTGAATTCGGCGGTTTCGCCTTCGTTGAGTTCGGGCATAAAGCCGACGACCGCGACCGTGCCATCGCGCGCCTGCGCCCGCGGGTAGCGCTTCTCCGGCAGAATCTTGACGACGCTGTAGCCGCTGTCTTCGCTGTAATAGGTGATCCGCTCGACTGCGCCGCTGAGCTGTTCTTGCATCTGTGTTTTCCGGCCTTGGCTTGCGCCTACCATGATAGTATGGATTGGCGAATGCGCTAAGGGGCTAGCCATTTCTACCCCCATCACCACCCCACGAACGCGTTGTAGGGGCTACCCATTGGGTCGCCCGCGTTTTCTTCTACCCCACCCCCGGCCCCCCCCTTAAACTAGCTGAGGACAGAACAGTTTTTCAGCGAGAAAAATATCGTCCCGGATTTTGCATTTTCTAGGGTTTTTCGGGCGACCCAATGGGTAGCCCCTACACGATCATTCAATAGTGACGTTGGAATCACCCCGCCACCAACCGCGGCGCGACCCCCTGCATATACGGTTTCAGCGTCCGCAGCGCCCCCTCCAGCGCATCAAGCGCGAATTCAATCTCCGCGCGCCCCATCGGCGTTGATACGCAGAACATGCCGCGATTGCTGCTGTAGACGCCGCGATTCAGCAGCTCCAGATGCAGCAGCTCGCGCAATTCGCCGATGTCTTGCCCGGCGCGCGCGGCATCCGTCAGTGTGTTCAGCGGTTCGTCCGTCCACTGAATCTGCTGCAGCGAACCATAACCCAGGCATTGCGCGCGAATCCCCAACGATGCGAATAGCGCGTTGACGCCAGCGCCCAGCCCTTCGCCCAAGCCGTTGACGCGCGCTATCGCCGCTTGATCCAAACGCTTCATCGCCGCCAGCCCGGCCGTCATCGTCATGTTGTTGCCGTTGAATGTGCCGCTGTGGCTGAGAACGCCAGCGCCGTCCGGCTCGAACTGCGCCATGATTTCGGCGCGTCCGCCAAATGCGCCGACCGGGAAGCCGCCGCCGATGATCTTGGCCAGCGCGGTCATATCGGGCTTTACGTCTTCGACTTCTTGCATTCCGCCGCTGCTCAGGCGGAAGGTTACGATTTCGTCGAAGAGCAGCAGCACATCAAAGCGGTCAGCCAGCTCGCGCAATCCGCGCAGGTAAAGGGGCGCCGGCGGCAGCATCCCGCCCGCGTTCGGCATCGGCTCGATGATGATGCCCGCTATGCGCCGATGATGCTCGCTTAGCAAGCGCTCCATCGCCGCCAGGTCATTAAAGGGCGCCACCATGATCGCGTCAAGCACAGCCGCGGGCACACCCCGTTCCTCAATGCGCGCCGCGGGCTGATCGGTCGCCGCCATATCCGCGCTGACATTGACTTCGACAAAGTCATGCGAGCCATGATAGCCGCCATCGATCTTGACGATGATGTCGCGCTCTTTGAAGGCCCGCGCCGCCCGCATCATCATCATGGTCGCCTCGCTCCCGGAGTTGGTGAAACGCAGCTTGTCAATGCTCGGCACGCGCTCGATTAACAACTGGGCCAGCGTCACCTGCGGCGCTGAAGCCGAGCCGAAAACCGTGCCCCGCGTCAACTGATCAGCCGCCTCCTCCACGACGTCCGGCTGCGCGTGACCGTGAATCAGCGATGTATAATTGTTGAGAAAATCGAGGTATCGGTTTCCGTCTACATCCCTCAGCCAGGCGCCATCGCCGGAATCCATATAGGTCGGGTAGGGCGCGTACCAGGTCGAGCTGCGCGTCTCGCCGCCCGGCAAGTATCGGCGCGCCTCCCTATGCCGCGCGCGCGAACCGGCCGTACGCCGCTGATATCGCGCAACGATTCCTTGCTCAACCTCCGCCGCCCCAATAGTCGCTTCCATCTTGTTGTCCGCTCCCTGTGGATCGCCATGACCTGTTGCGCGGATTTTACCCGCATCCGCTGACAAATGACATTCGCCGGCGCCACGCAGTGGGCGCCCGCATACCCTCGAAAACTGTAGGGGCGACCCAGTGGGTCGCCCGACGGAGCGCAAAAGATGCAGGGGCGCCCCATCGGGGCGCCCGAAATCGCCCAACAAAACACGTGCTTTGCGACGAAATTCTGCTCGCCGCAAAACTGTCCTGTCCTCAGGATGCTTCGGGGAGGAGCCCCGGGTTTGGCTGCCCCCCGTCAGCTGGGCGCTATGGCGATAGCCAGCCTTAGCGCTCTATTCTATAATTGACAAAACGATTCAGTCATTTACGGAGTCCCAATGCATCGCGCGATCCTGATCTTACTCATCGCCCTCACCCTTGTGGGCGTGACAAACGCCCAGGCGGGCGAGCTGGAGCTGACGTGGAGCCCGGTATGGAACACCATCTCCGGCACGGTCGATGTCGTCGGCAGCGCCAACATCCCCGATCAATTCTATTTCTTCCTTGAAGCCGCGCCCTGGGACGGGATCAGCGCAGCGCCGACATGGATGCCGGTCACAAGTTTCGCCATGTCTCCCATCGTCGACGATCTGCTCGGCCAATGGAATACCGAGCGATTCCGCGACGGCTTTTATCAGCTGCGGCTTCATGCTTTGAACAGCGCCAACGAGAGCTTCCATTATACGCTGGCGCCAATCCTGATCAACAACAGCAGAAGCGACCTCGTCAACCTGGAGCCGGTAGAGGTCGTGGCGATGCCCGGCATGGCGGCCGCCAGCGACGCCCCGCAAAGCGATTCGCCGAGAAGCGGCGCGCCGCCCTTGGAGAACCGTCTGCCGCTGCCGGTCGGCGGGCATATCAAGCGCTTCGATGAAAACTCGCAAGCCGCTATGCGCGCAGCCGGCATGACTTGGGTGAAGAAGCAGGTTCAGTTCGGCATATCGGACGGCAGAGAACTCATCGAAGCCGCGCAGGCCCAAGGCTATAAGGTGCTGCTGGGCGCTTTGGGCGATAAGAACCGGCTGGCGAACGACTTTGAAGGTTACGTGGCTGACTTTGCCGAATACGTTGCCTATCTGGCGAGCCTCGGCGCCGACGCCATCGAAGTATGGAACGAGCCCAATATCGACCGCGAATGGCCCTTCGGTCGCGTTAGCGGCGCCAACTATGTGCGGCTGCTCCAACCGGCTTATGAAGCGATCAAAGCGGCAAATCCCGAAACTTTGGTCATCAGCGGCGCGCCCGCGCCAACCGGCTTTTTCGGCGGATGCGCCGCCCAGGGCTGCGATGACCATGTCTTCATGCATCAGATGGCAAACGCTGGCGCCGCCGACTACGCGGATTGCATTGGCGTACATTACAATGAAGGCATCTTGCCGCCGACCTCCCAAGGCGGGGACCCGCGCGGCGAGTATCAAACCTACTATCTTCCGCTGATGCTGCGGCGCGTCGCCTGGCCCTTCCGCTTTGCCGATATCCCCATGTGCATGACCGAGGTCGGCTATCTCTCGCCCGAAGGTTACGGTCCGCTCCCGGGCAATTTCGGCTGGGCGGGCAATACATCCGTGGACGAGCAGGCGGCCTGGCTCTCGCAAGCGCTGAACATCATGGCCAACTTTGAAGAAATGCCGGTCGAGCTGGCTGTCGTCTGGAATATCGACTTCGACACCTACGGCGCGGACCCGCAAGCCGGTTACGCCATCATCCGACCCGACGGCAGCTGCCCCGCCTGCGAATCGATCGCCGCCTTGCAGCGTTAGCGCGCTCGGTACATATTCCGCAAATAAAAGGGCGGCGCGCAAGTTTACCCTTCTTTTTCCCATTGGCGAATCCGTACTATGATTGCTTGTGAAGGCTGAGACCAAAAGCACGTTATGCCGCGCATCGCAAGATCGCTGATACTGGGGCTGCTGTTGGGCGCGCTGGCCGGGCTCTTTTTCGGCTGGATCCCGTTCCCGCCCGATGCGCGCAACAGCGCCATGCCGGACCTTTCGCAGCGTTTTCGCGACGAATATACCGTCATGATCGCGGCCGGTTACGCCGTCGATCGTGATCTCAAGGGCGCTCTCGAGCGCCTAAGCCTGCTCCAAGTCGTTCACATTCCCAGCTATCTGGAGAAGGCAACCGAGCGCATCATCGACACAGCCGCGTATGACCTCGGCGACATCCAACTGCTCGTCCGTTTGGCGCATGACCTCGGGCGAATGACAGCCGTCATGGCGCCCTTTCTCGTCTTGGATAGCGGCGGCTCATGAGCAGGCGAGAGCGACAAGCCAGCACAGCGCAAAAAGGCGCGCCCGGTTACTTTGCTTATTCGGTCTTCGCCGTCGGATTGATCGCGGGAATCGCGCTGGGGCTGGCTGTGACCCGCATTCATGGTCCCTTGCAGCGCAGCAAATCCGAAACCTGGCAGCTGCGCGCCGTTGATGGCAATCACTACCAGATCGCCATCGCCCTCGAATACGCGCATCGGGGCGACCTGCCAAAGGCGCTGGCAAAATTGATCGCCATGCGGCCCGCGCATGATCCGCTCGCCGCCCTGGCGGAAGCAGCCTGCGCGCTTGGCAGCAGCGGCTATTTGCGCAGCGAAAGCGGCATCAACGCCTTGAGCAGCGCCGTGAGCCTGTACGCATCGCAGGGGCGCGCCGGCTGCGCCGAAGAACTGCTGCCGCAAGAAGCCACCGAAGCCGCGCCCGACGAGGAAATCGAGCGAGCGCCAAACGCCGGCTACGCGACGCCGCTGCCGACGAAACCGCCACTGCCGGAAGCCGGCGCGCCAATCAGCCGCCACGCGCCAACGCCCGTTCCCCGGCGCAGCTTTGAAGCGCGCAGCGCGCGCTCGCATTGCGAAACAGCCGCGCCCGCCCTGATCGAAGTGCGTGTCGTCGATTATCTGGGACGCGGCATCCCTGGGCAGCGGATTCGCGTTCGCTGGGGCGAGCAGGAGGACATCTTTATCAGCGGGCTCAAGGTCGACCGCGGCGATGACTACGCCGATTTCCAAATGGACGAAGGACTAGAATACGCCATCGATATGCCCGGCGCCGCGGAGCCGCTAGGCGCGAGCCTGTCCACCAGCGCCTGCTACAGCGAAGGACGCCGCGCGTTGACATCCTGGCGCGTCACCTTCGTTGAAATTTGATTCTTTTATACGCCCAGGAAGTCATGCCAAGTCAGTTAATGACAATGACTGCCCTATGAAAGCAATGTCCAAGTCAATCGAATAGTCCTACGGGCGTGCCGGCGGCTCGCCCGCCAAAGCGCAAGCCGCGTAAATGCAAAACCCAGTGGCTCGCCCGCAACGCCCGCCCCAACGATGCGTAGTAATAGAAGCGCGCGAGTTTTGATGAGGGACGGTAGCAAATGCAAAAGGAAGAAAAAGCCTCGCAAGCGGGCACAGGCATCTTTTTCGTCGGACTGGGTCTGTTGTTTTTCACCGGCTGGTGGTGGCCCGGCATTATGTTTGTGATCGCCGCTTCAATTTTGGCGCGGACCATGGCCGCGGGCGAGCATTGGCGTACAGCCACCGGCGCGCTCTGGCTGATCGGCATCGGCCTTGTCTTTGGCATCCCCGGATTGATCGGCGATATCGCCGGCGCCTTCTGGCAACTCTTTCCGCTGATTCTAATCGCAATCGGCCTCTTCATGCTCTTCGGCGGCAAGTATCGCCCGGATGTCAGCGGCAAGCGCAAAAACGATGACGACGTTCGCCACATCTGAACGCCGCCAAGCTCCAAATTATTGACATTCATCCCGCCGAAGCTATACTGATGCCAGCGGCGGGATGGTGGAATGGCAGACACGGGCGCCTTAAAAGCGCCTGCCCGAAAGGGCGTGAGGGTTCGAGCCCCTCTCCCGCTACTTGCCAGCGCCTCGGAAGTGGTGAATTTTATCGATACCGCAAAAACCCCCATCCCCCGGCCCCTTGCCGTAGTGCAGTGTCTACGCGCACCCCACAAGGAGGGAAGGGGAGTCTTCCAAGCGCTTTGGCAGTATGCAAGCCCCTCCCTCATTTTGGGGTCGCGTAGACACCGACCCGCCGGGGAGGGGTTTGGGGTGGGGGTAATGCAGCGAGTATCCAGCAAATTCACCACTCCCGCGCCTCCCTTCAATTGGATTTCCCGATAAGTTACGCTATACTTCGTCCAAGCCTGCGGAGGCGTCCTTTATGGTTGCGCGTATTCAGTTGTATGTCCTGCTATTCCTGATTTCCGCACTGGGTCTGAGCGTGACGCCAGCCGCCGCGCAGCAAGCAGTCTGCACCCTAGCCGACCGCATCAGGTCCGCCAATACGAAGACATCGGTGGGCAACTGCCCAGCCGGCACAAGCCACGACATCATTAGCTTCACCGAAGACATCACGCTGACCGAAGCGCTGCCGCCGATCACCGACACGATCACAATAGAGGGCGGCGGCCACACCATCAGCGGTGACCACAAGCACCGCATATTTACCGTGAGCGGCGGTCGGCTGACAATTAACAATTTGACGCTTACGAAGGGCCGCGCGAACAAGCAAAACGATGATTACGCAGGCGGCGGCGCGATCATGGTCATCGGCGCCGGCGCATTAAACATCAACAACGCCGTTTTCGTGGACAACTTCGGGGCGGACGGCGGCGCGATCGGGGCAGGCTATATGCCCTTCGCCAGATCGAATTTCAAAATAACGATCAATAACAGCAGTTTCCTCAACAACAATTCCCGTGGTGGTGGAGCGATCAGCACGATTCGCATGGTTGGCGGTCCCATAAACATTGTTAACAGCAGCTTCATACGCAACCGCGCGAGCAATGGCGGCGGCGCCATCAGCAACCTGGGCAATGTCATCGTCAACGTCTCGAACAGTACATTTCACGATAATTCCGCGCGCTACGGTGGCGCTATCAACGGCGAAGTTGGCGAGACCACGCTGACTCACGTGACCATGGTGGACAACTCCGCCCATGAATACGGCGCGGCAATATCGGCGCCCACTGAAAGGGAGACATACCTCGAACGCGCAACGGTTAATCTCTACAACAGCATCATCACCAGGGATTTCCCTTCGTCCGATGATGACTGCTACGGCCGTCTCAACGAGAGCAAGGGCAATTTGACCGACGCGTCTTGCACGCCAACCGTAAGTGGCGAACCCTTTCTCGGCGAGCAAACCGGCTCTCCCCTCTACTTTCCATTACAGGATGGCAGCCCGGCGCTGGACGCCGCCGCCCCGCAATACTGCCTTCCCAGCGACCAGCTCGGAAACCCGCGACCGCATGGGACCGGCTGCGACATTGGCGCTATCGAATCCATCACAGCGATTCCGGCGCCAACGCCCATCCCAACCATCTGCCCGTTGGACGACCAGATCATGGCCGCCAATACCGATACGGCGGTAGGCGCCTGCGCCGCTGGCAATGGGCCAGATACCATCTTTATGCTGAGGGACTTCACGCTCGCTGACAGGCTCCCGCCAATTACCAGTGACATCACCATAATAGGCAACGGATTTACGATCAGCGGCGACGACAAATTCGGCATCTTTGAAGTCGACGGCGGGCGCCTGGCAATCGAGGACGCCATGCTGACCAAGGGCAACTCTGGCGAGGGCGGCGCAATCCGAATCAGAAACGGCGGCCAGGTCACGGTAGTAAATGTCACCTTCGCCGACAATGTAGCAACCGCGGGCGGCGCGATAGCAACGGAACAATATAACGTCCGGCTTGATGTCGTCGACAGCGCGTTTCACGGGAATCGAGCCGATGACAGCGGCGGCGCGATTTACACCAATGGCGGCATCGTCACAATTAGCGGCAGCGCCTTCCAAGATAACTCCGCCAATCACTACGGCGGCGCAATCGCCACCGCCAACGGACGGGTCCGCGTTATCAACAGCACACTCGCGGGCAATAAAGCGGCTGAAGGGGGCGGCATCTATGTTGGCGGCGCCGAAACCAGCTTGACCCATCTCACCTTGATGAATAACCGGGCCAGCCAAATTCGCGGCGCTGGCATTTACAAAGCGGGGGGCCTGCTCCATCTGCGCAACAGCATTGTAGCCGGCAATGGACCCGGCGATGACTGTTACGGTCGCTTGGATCAAAACCGCGGCAACCTGAGCCAGGACGGGTCCTGCTCAATTCCGGCAAGTGGTGATCCCTTGCTCGGCAAACTAACCGGCGCGCCCGCATACCATCCGCTGCATGACGGCAGCCCGGCAGTTGATAACGCGGATCCCCATTTCTGCCTCGAAACTGACCAGCTGGGCGCGGCGCGGCCTCAAGGCGGCGGCTGCGATATCGGCGCCATTGAATCTATCATTGCCGCGTCAGCCGATAACGAGCCGCTACAGGCGACGGCGGAGTGTACACTGGCCGACCAAATCATCGCCGCCAATACCGACGCGCCGGCGGGGGCTTGCCCGGCTGGCAATGGCGCCGATCTGATCACGCTGACGAAGAACATCACCCTTAGCGAACCACTCCCGCAAATCAACAGCGACATCACCATAAACGGCAACGGGCATACGATCGACGGCGGTGGACGCTTCCGCATCTTTGACATCGGTTACGATCGCCCTTCGGTTGTGATAAAACACTTGACGCTCGTTAACGGGAGCAGCCCCGGGGATTTCGGCGGCGCGATTCGATTGCGGTCCGGTGAACTCGTCATTGCCGACAGCGCTTTCGGCGGCAACCGAGCCGGCTGGGGCGGCGCGATTTCCACCGTGGCCAACACTTCGTTGAAAATCTACAACAGCCGACTATTCAACAATGCGGCTGAACAGCAAGGCGGCGCCATTCACTTTGGCGGTTGTATCTTCGTCGATTGGACCGTCATTTTCAGTGGAAACAAATCCATAGTCGGGCAGGATGACTCGCGCGAAGAAATCTCCATCGCGCAGAATTTCGAAACCGGTTTCTACTGTACGACTTCCTGGTCAATACATTTCCGCACTGGCTAGCGCGCGTTGGCAGGCAATTGCGGGCGAGCCGGCGACAGCGTCGGTCCAGCCCGCCCTAGCGCGCCAGTTGCAAATTGTGCAAGCCCGCGTACACGCCGTCCGCCGCCAGCAAATCCTCGTGGCTGCCCTGCTCGCAGATCCCGGCCGGCGTCAGCACCAGGATGCGATCGGCATTGCGGATCGTCGACAGCCGGTGGGCGATGACCAGGGTGCTGCGATTCTCGATCAGCCGCTCCAACGACTGCTGCACGGCGCGCTCGCTTTCATTGTCCAGCGCGCTCGTCGCTTCATCGAGAATAATCAACGGCGGGTCCTTCAGGAATAGACGGGCGATGCTCAGCCGCTGCCGCTGGCCAGCCGACAGTTTGATGCCGCGCTGCCCGATTTCCGTCTCGTAACCTTGCGGCAGCTCCATAATGAAGTCATGCGCGTAGGCGCGTTTCGCCGCTTCAACGATCTCATCCTCCGTCGCCTCCGGTTTGCCATAGCGGATATTGTCCGCCACGGTCGCGCCGAAGAGATACACATCTTGATCCACTGTGCCGATGTTGCGCCGCAGCGCGCGTAAGCTGTATTCGCGGATATCGACGCCGTCGAGGCGGATGCGCCCGCCGTCCACTTCATAAAAGCGCGGAATCAGAGCGCTCAAGGTCGTCTTGCCCACGCCCGACTCCCCGACCAGCGCCACATATTCGCCCACATTGATCTTCAGCGAGAGGTCCTGCAACACCGCGCCGAAGTCGGCTGAGTAGCCGAAGCTCACCCGCTGCAGTTCAAGCGCGCCGCGCACGCGCTCCGGCGCATTCGCCGGCGTCGGATCCTGAATCGCCGGCGGCGTTTCGATCATGTCCATGAAACGATGGAAACCCGTGACGCCCTCCTGAAACCAGCGAGCGAAATTCACCAGCCGCCTTATCGGCTCGATTAAGATGCCGACGTAAAGCAAAAATGTGATCAGATCAGACAAGTCTAGCGCCGCCCGCGTAATGGCTAGCGCGCCGAAGACGACCACAACCACTGTCATCAGCTCGGTGAAGGCTTCCATGCCGCCGTAGAAGAAGCCCTCGCTCTTGTATTCCAAGCGGCGGCTCTCGACAAAGCGCGCGTTCGCCTCATCGAACTTCGCCCCTTCCCAGTCTTCATTGGCGAAGGACTGCACGACGCGAATGCCGGCCAGCGTATCCTCGACCTGCGCGTTGACCTCCGCCACGCGTTCTTTGCTCAAGCGCATGGCGCGGTTCATCTTGCGGTTGAAATGCAGTGAAAACAGGAACATAAAGGGTAGGAAGGCGATCACGATGAGGCTCATCGCCGGGTTGATGCTCAGCGTGATCAAGAAGACGCCGACGAATTTGACAATGCCCAGGAATAGATCTTCCGGACCGTGATGCGCCAGCTCGGAAATCGCGAACAAATCATTGGTGATGCGGGACATCAGTTGACCGGTCTTCTGTTCATCGTAGAAACTGAACGACAGCTTCTGAAAATGCGCGAAGAGCTCGCGCCGCATATCGCTCTCCATCATCGCGCCCATCATATGTCCCTGATAATCGACGAACAGGTTGCAGAGCGTCTGCGCGGCGACCAGCGCCAGCATGATCCCGGCCATGAGGGCGATATCGCCGATCGGGTCTGATACGCCGGCGTCCAAGAGATTCTGTGTGATATGGCGCGCGCAGAGCGGCAGGATCAGCGTAATCGCCGACACGATGAAGGCGCAGATGAGGTCAGCGGTAAGCAAACCCAGATACGGACGATAAAATGACAAGAACTTCAACGCGCGCGTTCCCACAGGAATGCTCCTTCTTCGCAAAGGCAATGCACCGCCGCATTATAGCAGGTATGGCGGCGTATGTTCTCTCCTGACGATACCTGCGGACAAACGATAATGCCGCCCCCCAACACAAGGGATTCACGGGAGAGACCAGGAGACCGGATGAGGCGTGACGCCCAGCGCGCGAGACATGCGGAGACAAGCGCCGGCAAGGGCAAGCGCGACGCCGCCAACTCGCATTTGACTACTAAGCGCGTCTATACGACACTTGTGAGACAATGCGCTACAAGCTCAATCCGGTCCTGGCTTCTGGAGGGCAGAATGATCATTCGAACAAGCTTGAGTTTCCTCGCCGTCTTGAGCTTCACTGCCTGCGCGGCTCTGTCTACCCAAATCAGCGACGAAATGGCGCCCCAGATCAGCACCGAAGTCGCTGTACAGGTGGGCACGGCGGTTGTCGAACACGTAGCCACCGCGCTCGCCGAGCTTCCGCCCAGCGCGGCCGGCGATACGGCCTCCGCTCAAGGCGAAGACGAGATTGGCTTGGTCACCCGCGTTATTGATGGCGATACAATTGATGTGCTGTTGGGTGACAAAACTGCGCGCATCCGCTACTTGCAGATGAACACGCCGGAACGCAGCGACCCCTGCTTCCGCGAAGCGACGCAGGCAAATGCCGACTTGGTCGCCGGCAAATCCGTCCGGCTCGTGGCGGACCGGGAAAACGCCGATCGCTACGGTCGGCTGCTGCGCCATATCTACGTTGGCGATGTGCTTGTCAATCGCGTCCTGGTCGAGCAGGGCTGGGCGGAAGTCGCGCTCTATCCGCCGAACGACGCCCACTACGACGAGTTCGTCCAACTCGAGAATGAAGCGGCGGCCGCCGGGCGAGGCTGCCATCCGACCGGCATTTTCGACGATGGCTCCACCACGCGCTGACGCAGAAGACTTGGGATGGGCGGGTTTGGGATTGGCAGGCGGGCGAGACAAGTCTCGCCCCTACAACTTGGGAATCTGATGCGCTAAAGTGGAGTACCGCTATATTACCAGACGAGAGACTTCTTGAAGCGATGGCGGTCAAGCGACTGATCTATTATCCGCAAGACGAGGCGCTGCTCCGGCAGAAGAGCGGGCGCGTCTCCAATCTCAAGAACAAGCGACTCAAACGGCTGATACAAGACCTGAAAGACACGCTCGAGTCGCAGCGCGGCGCCGCCATCGCCGCCCCCCAAATCGGCGTCTTTAGGCGCGTCACCGTTGCCAAATTCGGCCAGAATGACGACGCTGAAGAAGAGCCGTTGCTGACCTTGATCAACCCCGAAATCATCGAAACGGGCGAGCCGGAAACGGGCTTCGACGGCTGCCTGAGCATCCCCGATATCTACAGCTGGGATACGCCGCGCCCAAGTTGGCTCCGCTTCCGCGCCCGCGGCGAAGATGGCGGCCAAATCGTCCGCCGCCTCGAAGGCATGGACGCGCGTGTGCTTCACCACGAAATCGACCACCTTGATGGCATTCTTTTTCTCGACCGCCTGCGCGACAAGGACGAACTCTACACGCCAGTAGAAGGCGCGGACGGGAAGACAAAAATGGTCCGGCTGGTGGATTTGCGAAAGATGCGCTGATGCCCGGCGAAACCATGGCCAAAGCGGCGCTGCGCAAGCGCTTGACCACCAAGCCGTCGGACGAACGCATCGCGCTGATTTTGGACACTTTGCAAGCGGCGCCAGCGCGCCTGAAATCGCTCCGAGCTGGTTTATCCGATGAGCAAGTGAATCAGCCCCTGGGCGAAGGCGAGCGCAGCTTCAAGCGCGACTTGACGCATCTGATCTATTGTGCCGAGCGCGGAACCGACCCGATCTATATGGCGCTGCTGCTAAATGAACCGTTGGCGCCAAGCATCCACGCCGAGCGCGATTGGGGCGCGCTTATGCGCTACGAGGCTTTTGAAATCGCTGAGCTGATGGCGTATTTCGCTTTTCGCCGAGCCGCCCTAATGCGCATCTTGCATGGTTTGAAGCGCGCGCAGTGGGATCGAGCGGTTCAGCGCGACGGCGTAAAGCGGGCCGAATCCGTCTATCATTGGGCGCGCGGATTGTGCCTGCACGAATTCGGCCATCTGGAAGATTTGACGGTTAGACTGGTTGCAATCACCCGATAGATGCCATCTCCCAAACATCCAAACTGATGGCTGCCGCCCGGTTGATCAAGCGCAAGCCCGCGCTTTCGGCGCTGGACGGATAAAAGCGGCTCGTGACCCGCGCCCGACCGTTGGCGACTGCCTCGATGAGCGAGCCATCGAGCAGGATGCGCAGCCGCAAATTCTCGCCCGGGTCCAGCCGATGCGCCAATCCCTGCGCCTCGCTGTCGAGCGCTTCCACATCGCCGCCGTATTGCCGGGTGACGCGCAGCGTTTCGGTGCCCGCGTCGTAGGTGATGGCTACCTGCTCTCCCCCATCGGGCGAGCGTGCCAGTTCAATACCGCAAGTTTCAGCGAGCGCGGGGTCGAACTCGGCTTCGATATCCAGCGCCAGCCCACCGACCGGCAGCACATCTTCCGCCAGGTCGCCCGCTTCAGCATGGAATCCGCCCCGGCGCAGCGCCTTCAGTTCCGATACGGGCTCGCTGCACAAACGGTTATGCTCATCCAGACTGAGCAGGCGGGGGATCGCCTGCGCGCCGCTCCAGCCCGCCGCCCGCTGTTGATCAACGCCGCGTCCCTCGCGCAGCCAAGCCCAAATGAGCCGCCGACCCTGATCATCCACATGCGTCAAGGGCGCGTAGCCGTAGCCGGCGTCGTATACCGTCTCGCTTTCGGGGATGAATCGATGGTTCTCGTAGCGCCCGACGAGCGCCAGCACGGTGGCGCCGCCGCCATCGAACATGCTCGAGATGATCATCACCCACTTGTCGCCCAGCGGGAAGAAGTTCACGCATTCAAAGTTGTAGCCGTGGCGCGCGCGGTCGCCGACGAAGAGCGGATTCAAGTATTTCCAGGCGCGCAGATCCTTTGAGCAGTAGAGCAGCGCCGCCCCGCCGACGCCATCAATGTGACCGCTAACCGTCATGTACCACAAATCATCCGCATGCCAGACGAAGGGATCGCGGAAATCGCGCGCCTGGAAGCAATGCGCCGGGATTTCGGACAGCACGGGATTGCCGCCGTGCTTGGTCCAGCGCGTCAGGTCGTCATTGCCAAATGCCAGGCATTGAACCTGGCGCGAGTAATCATCGTTGACGCCAGTGTATATCGCAGTGGGCAGGCCGCCACCATCCACCATGCAGCCGCTGAAAATGCCGCCCTGATCAGGCGAGTTCGGCGTCGGCGCAATCGCGATCGGCAGCTCCTCCCAATGCAAAAGGTCATCGCTGACCGCGTGCCCCCAATGCATGTTGGCGTGGTAGGCGCCATCGGGGTTGTATTGGAAAAACAGGTGATAGCGCCCTCGCCACTGAATCACGCCGTTGGGGTCGTTCATCCAGTTGGCGGCCGGCAGGAAGTGGTAGGTCGGGCGGTGGAAGTCTTGGGGGTTGGGTGGGGTCATGGGGGTTTGCCTTTTGTTCCTAAATCTACTCAATAACGCATCCAGATGTTACCACAGCCATGGGCATGCCCCGATTCTTCACCAACTAGAAAACGATTCCACGAGCGCAAGAATCAAAATGTGCGCGCTGGTGGCTCGCCCATCGTATATTCTTCCTAATGCAGACGGGCGTTTCACGAAACGCCACTACTGATGTGGCGCTGCGCGCGGGTTCATCTATAGATGGACTGGTCGGCGAGTATGATGAGAGCGCATATCATCTCAAAAAAAGGAAAAACTTACTCCCCCGCCACAATTTCCCGCGCCAGCCTGAGCAACGCCTCCCGCCGAGCCGCTTCCACATCGCGGCACTCAAAATAACGCTCCAGCAGCTGCATCGGCGTCAGACCCTCGGGGCTCCCGCCCAGCCGCGCGCGCGCCCGCCGGTCGACATCTTTGCTGATGCCGGCGATATGAAAGACGCCCGCTCGCCTAAGCTCCTTGACGATAAGACCATCATTCAGCAGCGTCTCACTCTCCGGCGTCAGCGTGATCACCAGCCGCACGACCGCGCCATCCAGGTCATGCCGTCGGATTTCCGCCAGCGCCGCGCCGGTCGGGTTGTCTATCGCGCGGCAATCGACGGTCAGCGTCAACAGCTTGCGCGCCGCCGTTTCGACGAAGGCCCAGGCCGCCCCGCCCCGCGCCAGCTCCACCCAGCAGAATCCTTTGACATCCTTCTCCTCGCCGAAGTCTATGCGTTCCAGGCTGCCGGCATACACGACCGGCGGCGCGTCTTCGCGTTCCGCGGTCAAATTCTGATGGCGATGTATATGCCCTAGCGCGACATAATCCCAAGCGGGGTCGGCCAAGTCCTTGAGGTCCGCGACCACATCACGCCCCAGCATCACGCCGCGCTCGCTGCCCCAGACGGCGCCGGCGACGCTGAAGTGCCCGCATAGCAGCCGCGGCGTAGCCTTATCCGCCAATTCATCCGCCTGGGCGCATAACGCGCGCAATTGCTCGCCCAGCGCCTCCTCCAGCGCTTCGTCTTGCTCGGCTATTGTTTTGCCACGCAGATCGCCATCGGCCAGCAAACGGGCGCGAATCGGATAAGGCGCCGCGCCCACCACTACCGATCCACGCTTGGTCTCGATGCGGCGCGCTTCATACTCCGCCGCCACCCAAATCCCTGGCACATCAAGCGTACGGAAAATCTCGACCGTACTCGCCATGGCCGCGTTCAACGGCAAATCGTGATTGCCGACCAGCAGCAGAGTCGGCGCCAGCTGCGATAGCCGGCTGACGCGCAGGGCAAATTCGCGCTGGTAGGTCGGGTTCGGGCTGCGGCTGCGGAAGGCATCGCCCGCGAAGATGACGAGGTCGACATCGCCTTCGCGCGCGTAGTCGATTATATCGTCCAAGCGCGCCAGGAAGTCGGAGACGCGGCTGCTGACGCCGGTCTCGCTATCGATCGCCCCGTAATTCTCCAAGCCGATATGCGCATCGGCGAAGTGTAAAACGCGAATCGCTTCGTTCATCGGCTTTGTCGGCCTGCCTTGAGCAAGGACACTCAGTCGCCGATTTGGTGGTCTTCATCGCCGGTGCCGACCGGCTCATTGGTGGTGGTGACGCTCGTCCACTGGGGATAATCGCCACGCAAATGCCCGAAGATCGGCTTCTCATTGCGCAGGATATCGACGAAGGCGTGTATCTCGCCGATCGACATGAAGATTGCGCCTTGGCGTTTGTCGATTTCCACTTGCGGCGCCGGCACAGCGCTATCGAGCGACAGAAAATATACATCCAGGCGATAACTTTCCTGGTCGTCCATGCCCACCCCACTGCAGCGCACCAGCCCACGAATCCGCGCGTTGACGCCGTCGAATTCCCGCTCTTCAAGCTGACGCCAGATGACCATGTAATTCTTGATCTCAAAAACGGCAACACGCCCATCAGCCATCGCTCGGCCTTTCTCGCAAAATGCCATCATCCGGAATGCAACTCATTATATCGGCTTCGGCTGCGCCCGTCCGCGCGAATAAGCGACATATCAAAGCCGGCAGTCGAGGCTCAGGCCGCAGATGAGGCAGATTGCGCGCAACAGCGAGCGCTGGATGAGGCGTCGCCCGACGCCTGTCAAGACGGCAACAAATATAGAATTAAGGCGCAAACGCTCAATAAGAGCATGAAGCGGACATAATATAGCTGCATTCGATTCCGCGTCCTCCCTTTTGGCAGATAAGCAAGCGGGCCCCAGCGACCGTTCTGATTCATGGCGAATTCAGCCTCTATTGATCGCGAGGACCAGTGCACTCGCACACTATACAGCCGGGCGCGCGTTTGTCCTGTACGCCTGACCGGCTCGCAACCGACGCCTTCCCCACGCACATCGCCCACATGCATCTTGTCAGAGGCATATTGGCAAACTAGAATCGCAGCGATGCTGATGCTACTACAGACCACTTACGCGCTCTGCGCGCTCTTGCTCGGCCTCTACACCGCGGGGCAGGCTCTGCTGCTCTGGCGCTTTTGGCGGACGCGCCGCGCCCGCGCCAGCGCCGCGCCCCCGCGCGATTTGCCTCCGGTCACCGTGCAGCTGCCGCTGTTCAACGAGCTGGAAGTCGCCGGTCGCCTTATCGAGGCGGTCGCCGCCTTTGATTACCCGCGCGACAAACTGCTGATTCAGGCGCTGGACGACTCGAATGATTTGACCGTGCAGTTGGTGGCGCGGAAGCTGGCGGAATTGGAAGCGCGCGGTTATCGCGTCCAGCATATTCGCCGCGCGAACCGAGACGGCTTCAAAGCCGGCGCGCTCGCTGCAGGGCTTTCGCATTGCGATTGCGAATTCATCGCCATTTTCGATGCCGACTTTATCCCGCCGCCCGATTTCCTGCGCCGCACCTTGCCCCACCTGCTCGCAGACCCGGGGCTCGGCATCGCGCAAAGCCGCTGGAGCCACCTCAACGCCGAAGAAAACAGCCTGACGCGCGCCCAACGACTGTCTATCGATACCCACTTCGCGGTGGAGCAGGCGGCGCGCAACCGCAGCGGCTGGCTAATCCCCTTCAACGGCACAGGCGGCGTCTGGCGGCGAAGCTGCATTGAAGCGGCCGGCGGCTGGTCGGCAAGCACGCTTACCGAAGACCTCGACCTCAGTTATCGCGCCCAATTGGCTGGCTGGCGCTCGCAATTCTTGCCCGATGTCGAAGCGCCGGGCGAGATCCCGCCGCAACTGGCGGCATACAAACAGCAGCAAGCGCGCTGGGCGACCGGCAATACACAGTGCCTGCTCAAGCTGGCGCGCCCGATAATCGCGGCCAAACTCAGCGCGCCGCAGAAAATCATGGCGATTCAGCATTTATGCCAGTATCTGCCGCAGCCCTTGATGCTGCTGATGCTCTTGCTGACGCCGCCGCTGCTGCTGGCTGAAGGCTTGGCTGGCTTGTCGCTGGCGCCGCTCGGCATTATCGGCTTGGCGCCGCCATTGATGTACATCGCGGGGCAGATGCAGCTATACGGCAGTCGTGGTGCGCCCAGCGCCTTGACCGCCTTCCCCGCCCTGCTCTTCATCGGCACTGGCTTGTCGCTGAGCAATAGCCTGGCGGTCGCCAGCGGTTTGCTTGGCTTCAAGCCACCGTTTCGCCGCACGCCTAAATTCGAGCGCGATTGGAAAAACAGCCGCTACGCCCTCTCCGCAGACGTCACGCTTTGGCTGGAGCTGGCGCTGACGCTTTACGCCTTTTGGGCGGCCGCGCTCGCCTGGGAACTGCAGCGTGAGCTCTGCCTGTACCTGCTGATCTACGCGCTGTCCCTGGGGACGGTGGTCTGCTGGAGCCTGCGCGAAAGCTGGATTGTGCGGCGCGCGCAAGCAAATCCGGCAAGTCATAAAGCGGCAAATTTCGGCGAAACCATTTGAGCGCGCCGCTGCGCGATAATGGCATTGAGGCAAGGGGCGATACGACCATGAGACAAATCATGGACGACAAAAGAATACGCTACTTGCTGATCGCGGCGCTGGTCGTAGTCGTGGCGCTGGGTGTGCTCAATATCATCTCCACCGCATTTAGCTTGCTCGTCCCCCTGGCGGTCATCGCCGTCGGCGGATTCGCCTTTTACAAAATCGCGTTGGAAGGGCGTGACTCGGGCAAAGTCATGACCGATGAGGTCGCCGAGACTTCCGGCATCGTTCTTGACGACGCGAGCGGCGGGAGCTCTGATGTCGACAGCTTGGACGACAGCGATGACGAATCGGCGGCGCGCGAACGGCTCAGCGCGATCGCGCGGGCGCAAAATGAGTTCTTCGACGCCTCCACGCCCGCCGAAGAAATCCTCGACCAGATTCAAGCGCGCAAACAGCGGCTGACTGGAGCGGATGACGGATGAAACTCCTGTCGGTTAATGTCGCCCAGCCAAAGACTGTGTCGATCAATGGCAGGACTTATGACACCGGCATCTACAAATCAGCCGTCGCCGGCTCCGTCTCGCTTAACAAACTGAACCTGGCCGGCGACGGGCAAGGCGATCTAAAAAATCACGGCGGCGAATATCAAGCCGTCTATTGCTATCCGTATGAACATTACGCCTACTGGGCGAGCGAACTGGCGGGCGACGACTTTGCCTTCGGGCATTTCGGCGAGAACTTCACCACCCAGGGCTTGCTGGAAAACGAAGTCTGCATCGGCGATACTTTTGGCATCGGCAATGCGGTCGTCCAGGTGACGCAGCCGCGCGTCCCCTGTTACAAGCTGGCGGACAAGCTGGGCATCACCGGCTTTGAAGCGACATTCTTGCGCGCCAACCGCTCCGGCTTTTACCTCAGCGTTCTCGAAGAAGGCGATGTTAAGGCGGGCGACTCGATTGCGCTGCTAAGCAAAAACGCGATCGGCATGAGCGTCGCCGAGGTCAACGCGGCGCTCTACCTAGACAAGCAGCCAATACAAGCCGAGCGCGCCCGGCGTATCACGGCGCTCTCGCCCGGCTGGAAGCGCTCGTTTGAGCAGCTGCTAGCCAAGTCTTAGCCTTGAGCCGCCAGGTTCAACACCGTCACCGAATGCGGCGGGCATTCGACGGCGAAGTCATTCGCAGCGCCAATATCAAGCTTGCTCTCGCTTACTGAAACCGCATCCGGCTGCTCGACATCATTATAAGCGTCGGCCGTTGCGCCATTCAGCGCGCGCAGCGTCGCCTCACAGAAGCGGCCCGCCCCCAATCCGCGCACGCGACAGCTTATGGTGTCTTTGCCGTGTAGATTAACCAGCGTAATGCCAATATCGCCACTCGCCGGGGCGCGCGTGACCACCGCGTCAAGATGCGGCACTGACTTTGCGCCATCATCATTGATCGCCAATTCAAACGACGGCGTCCGCAGCGCCGAATGCAGCACTTCGTCGTAAGTGTGGTTGGCGAAGAGATCGAAGACATGGTAAGTCGGGCGCAGCACAATGCCATCTTCGTGAGTGAAAATCGCGCCGACCGTGTTCACAACCGGCGAAAAGTTCGCCATGCCCACCACATCGCAATGACGCAGGCAGCTGTTGAGGAAGCAGGCAGTGAAGACTGCGTCAGCCATATTGTAATTGCTGTTGATGTCGTTGGCGTCCATCAGCGCATGATCGGCGGGACCGAAACCCATAAAATTCGGGTGGCACCAGCCGCGCAGATTCCATTCATCGAAGGCGATGCGCAGCTCGCCCAGATAACCCAGCGACCCTAGTATATGCTTGACGTTGACGATGCGTTCTTCCGGCTCGAAGGCGCGCGCGATGAGATTGTCGTAGCCCTTTTCGAAGACGCCTTCATCGCTGGCGACCGACCAGTAACCATGAATCGAGATCCAATCCAGCAAATGGCCCGCTTCACGCAGCACGGCCGCATTCCAGTCCAGATCGGGGATTGAGGCGATGGCAAGCTCAATGCTGTGATCGACGCGCTTCATCATCTTGGCTGATTCCAGCACCAGGCGCGCCCATTCGTCGGCCGTCTTCGCGCCCATCTCCCAGTGTCCGTAATTCTCGTTGCCAATGCTCCAATAGCGCACATTGTAGGGTTCGTCATGCCCGTTCGCGGCACGTTGCGCCGCCCACTCGCCGATTTCGAGATTGCAATATTCGACCCAGTCGGACATGTCCTCGGGGCTGCCCGTGCCGGCGTTGGTGCAGATGAAAGGCTCGGCGCCTACTTCGCGACACAGGCGCAGGAACTCGTCGGCGCCGAAGCTGTTGGGCTCTTCGACGCGCCAGGCTTTATCGTAATATGGCACACGCTCGCCGACGCCCTTCTTCCAGGGATAAGCCGAGACGAAGCAGCCGCCGGGCCAGCGAATCACCGGCGTTCTGATCTGGCGCAGCGCTTCGATGACATCGCGCCGAAAGCCGTTTTCATCAGCGAATTGGCTGCCCGGGTCATAGACGCCGCCGTAGACCTGCCGGTGAAAATGCTCGAGGAAGTGCCCGAAGATCATGAAATCGCGCGCGCCATCGATGTGGTCGGGCAAAATATCGAGTATGGCTTGTTGATTCATCGCTCGCTCTACTCCTGGATATAATTCGCCGCAGGTCCATTTCTTTCGGGCTGATTGCCATGATCGCCGGTTATGCTTTGCTGAACAATGTTGAGAAAAATCGGGCGAGCCCTTACGAGACGCCCGCCTCGCTTTCCAGCGCTTCCTTCCAAAGCCCGAGCGACGCCAGCCCGTTCATCTTGGCACGGTGAAGCAGCGCCGTCCGCGCCGCCGCAACCTTCTCCGGTTTATTGCCCCAAATCGCCATGGGCGCCCGCTGCAGGGCGCGCGCGTAAGAGAAGCTCAGCTTCCAGGGCAATTCATAATTGGCGTTCATCGCATTCAAATGGGCGGTAGCGTGATAATCGCTTTGCCCGCCGGAGAGGAACACAATGCCCGGGATCGCCGCCGGAATCCCTCGCAGGAAGACCTTGACCGTCTGCTCGGCGACGGCATCGACATCCGCTTGCTCGGCGCATTTATCGCCCGACAGCACCATGCTCGCTTTGACCAGCGTCCCCTCCAGATCAACCCGATGCAGATAGAGCGCCTCGAATGTACGGCTGAGCACCCATTCGGTGACGGCAAAGCAGCGCTCAATCGTGTGATCGCCCCAGAGCATCACCTCGGGCTCAACGATGGGCACGATGCCGGCTTCCTGCGAGAGCGCGGCCACCTGCGCCATCACATAGGCGTTGGCTTCGATAGCGTAATCGCTGGGCGTCCCCGGACCAATCTGGAAAGCGGCGCGCCACTTGCTGAATCCCACGCCCATTTCGGCGTACTCAGCCAGCCGTTCGCGCAAGCCATCCAACCCGCTGCCGACTGTCTCGCCAGCGCTGCCGGCCAAGACGACCATGCCCTTGAACGGCGAAATGCCCGGTATCATGCCGCGCTGGATGACCTGCTCGACCAACGATTCGCCCTTGCTGTCGCGAAGGAGAACCTGCTCATCGGTCATGATGATGCCGCTGACGTGTTTGTTGAGCCCTGGCGCCAGGAAAAGCAGCTCCGACCAATTGCGGTAGGCGCCTTCATCGGCCGCTATGCCTTCGGCTTCCAGCAAGTCATAAAAAGCCGGCGGCGGTCGATCAGCCGCCATGATGCCCACCCCGGCCTTCACCAGTTGATTGGCGATGTCATTCAAGCTCATGTGGATTTCTAGTTCTCCTCAGATTATGCGCGTTCGTTTGCGCTAATTTAGATCTGCGCCAACCGCAGCGAATGATGGCTGGCAGTTGGCTGTATCTAGCTCAGGCGCCGGCAGCCGCAATCGCGGTTAACTGCTCGGCGATCATATCGGATGTGCAGCGCAAATTCTCCAGGAAGGCGGCATCTTCGGCTCTGCGTTCTTCAATTGTCAATGGCGCCAAGCCGATTTCACCCGGTATTTCGATGCCCGCGCCAGCGCCCGTTCCGCCCTGAATGATGTAATCGGCCTCAGCCAGCAGCGCATCGGCGATGACGACGCCCTGCGCCTCTGCCGAATCGAGATTGACGGCGATGGCAAAGCCGGGCGTCGAAGCGATAGCGGTGGTGGCGATATCCAAATTGCCTTCCAAATAGGCGATGACCATGCGCGCCGCTTGTACGCCTTCGCGATACCAGCCTTCGAAACCAGCCGCGATCGTCACGCCATGAATCACATCCGAAACCAGCGAAGAAAACACCGGAGTCTCGTACGCGGCGCGCACGATAGACGCAATGCCGCTGTCGGAACCAGTATGGGGCAGTATACCAATGGCATCGACGCCTTTGTCCAACAGCGATTCGGTGGCGATGGCGTAATCGGCTGCCGTCACGATTGTCTCGATCTCCACATTGATGCCCAGCCTCTTGCCGACTTGCAGCACGGTATCGGCGAAACTTGGCGTTCCCGGGTCATTGGCGTCACCAATGTAGCCGATGCGTTGGAAATCCGGATCCTGCAAACGGGCAATCCTGGTGTATTCCTGTAGATCAAAATGCATCAGGGCACCGGTCACGTTTGGCGGCTTCACGCAGGTCGCGGTCGCCAGCCCGGTATCATGCGGGTCAGTCACAATGGCAAAGACAAGCGCCGGCGGGTCCTCCATATCGCTCATGGCGCCCAAGGCGATCGTGCCCACTTGCGTCGAGACTGTAAGAAAGATATCCGCTCCTTCATCCAGCGCGTCTTCCACCATCAAGTTCGCTGTCGGAAAGTCGAAGGCGGCATCGCGATAGAGGATGTTCAAATTCCCGCCGCGCAAGTCCTTGCCGCCTTCCAATGTGGCGCGTTCCTCCGCGCTGATAAATCCGTACACTTCCAACATATCCAGCACCGCCATATCGGTTAAGGCAAATGAAGTCGATTGCCCAAAGCGCAGAAATGCCAAGGTCGGTACGGCGTCGTCATCCGCCAAGCTCGCGGCTGGCAAGAGCAGCAAAAAACTGACGAGCATAAGAGCGAGCGCCCGGCGCCCGCTGTCGATGGGCCAGGCCGCAAAGCTCAGATCCGCTGCCGGTCCTCTTGCATTCAATCGTTGCCGGATCATCTCAATCTTCTCCTCATGACCTGCGGCTTGGGAAGGCATCATGTCAAACCTGATTGCATTATAAGCGAGTTTTCGCTGGCGGAACGCCTCCCGAATCGTGGGGAGTTATCCGCAAGATGCCGGCTCGATACCGAAGGCTCGCAGATCCGCTTGCAGTTCATCAAGCGGTAGACCGACAACATTGCTGTAACTGCCCTCGATCCGCTTGACCGGGTGAAAGGCTTTGTTTTGAATCGCATAAGCGCCCGCCTTGTCGAAAGGGTCGCCGCTAGCGATATAAGCGTCAATCTCGGCATCGCTGTAATCGCGCATCGTCACGGTCGTGCGCGCATGTCGTGTGATCGCCCGCGGCGGGCATGCAGTTTGGCGAAGTGTGAAAGCGGTGATCACCTTATGCGCCCGCCCCCGCAGATGGCGCAGCATTCGGCGGGCATCGGCGGCATCGGCCGGCTTGCCCAGCAGTTCGCCCTTGTGATCAATCACAATTGTATCCGCCGCGATGATCAACGCCGAGTTGTCGTCCAGCATTGGCGCGGCAGCCGCCGCTTTCTGCCAGCTGAGCCGCTCGGCATAAGCGATCAGCGCTTCGCCAGCGAGCCGCGCTTCATCGATATCCGGCTTCACCACTTCAAAGTCCAAACCGAGCTGCTTCAAGAGTGCCCCTCGCCGCGGCGAAGAGGACGCCAATATTATGCGCATAAACCGAGCTTTCCTGAATCATAAGCCAGGGGGATTATATCAAGCGCCAATCGACGCCACATCCGCAAATCGGCCGCGAGAGCGATCTCCCTGTTTCCAGGATTCGCTCCGATTCGCAAAGGCGACCAAATGTGGACAATCTACACTACAATAGGGATGAAAACTGCGGTCTGCAAGGGGCAAGCGCATGTGTGCTCACGGCGACGCTGGCGGGTTCTTTGGCGCTTTTGGCGGCGGCGATGGCGGCGACTGACCGGGGAAAGCATGTATTTTTTCGAAGGAGAGGGGAGCATGAAGTTCAAGAACGACAGCGTTGTCTTTGAGGCGCCGGGCAAAGTTAAGCCCCTCGAAGGCTTCCAGTTTAACGCCGTTATGCGCAATGTCTTCGCCTGGATGACCTTGGGCATGGGCATTTCGGCGACGGTTGCCAGCGCATTGCAAGGCAGCCCAATCTACCCGGATCTCGCGGTGCTCGTCGCCATCATAATCGCGCATCTCGTAATCGCTTTCACGCTGGCGCGGAAGCTGCGCCGTTTTTCGCCGACGATAGCTGGCGCGTTTTTCATCTTCTACGCGGCGCTGACCGGCTTTACCCTGTCCACCTTTTTCTCCATGCTGTTTTATCCAACGGTCAGCAGCGCGCTGGTCACCGCCTGTACCAGCACCGGTTGCCTCTTTGCCTTGATGACATTGATTTGCTGGCGGAGTCGGCTCGATTTAAGCCGTGGGCGCAGCTACGTTTTGATGGCGCTGCTTGGATTGCTCATCACCTACCTGGCCAACAGACTGCTGGCTGGCGCTCCCTTCGACGCTATCTTCAGCTTCTTCTCCGTCCTGCTCTTCAGCGCGCTGGCTGCTTTTCATCGAGAGCCAGTCGCCGCTATTGCCGCCGAGCCCGACTTGCGGATCAAGCCGGCGGACAGCCTGCGCTTCAGCCTCCTGGGAGCTTTGCAACTATACGTCACCGCCGGCAACATGTTTGTCATCGCGCTGTTCTCCAACCTTCCGGGTTCGCACGGCCTCTATTATGACCGCCGGATGCCCCATCATCAGCAGAGCCACGACAGCCGCTTCGTCGATGGCGGCGGTGATTGACGGGGAAAGCGCCTGCATTTAACGCCGGATCGCATCCAGACGACAGTAAGAAGCGTGTAAAATCGCGAAAGCCGCCACATCCATTGCGCGTTTTATTCGTTATAATGACTGTATCAAGTTGAGAGATTGGCGCCCGGATTAAGGCGCTTGCAGGAGGACAAAGATGAACTTCAGAAACGACGCCGTTGTAATTGGCGCGCCCGGCAAAGTCAAGCCGCTCGAAGGCTTGCAGCTAAACGCCGTGATGCGCAACGTTTACGGCTGGATGACGATGGGCTTGCTGGTGACGACAGCGGTGGCGCTGGGCATCAGCAACATGGGCGTCATCCCCTCTCAAGGCATCCTATGGATAGCGATTATCTTGCAGTTCGGCATCGTCATGGGCTTGAGCTTCGCCATCAATCGCATCTCGGCGACAGCGGCTGGCATGCTCTTCTTTCTCTATGCCGCGGTGACCGGTTTCACTTTCTCTATCATTTTCCTGGTCTTCTCGCTCGGTTCGATCGCGGCCGCCTTTTTCAGCACGGCCGGGGTCTTCGGCGCGATGACAATAGTCGGCATGACCACCAAGACCGACCTGACCAAGTACAGCAGCTATTTCATGATGGGGCTGATCGGGCTCATCATCGCCAGCGTGGTCAATATCTTCCTCGGCAGCTCCGGCTTGGACTTTCTCATCAGCATTTTCGGCGTCCTGCTCTTCACCGGCTTGACCGCTTACGACACCCAGCGCATCGCCAACATGGCGGCCAACCCGAAGATGAAGGTGAATTCGGAGGACACCTTGAAATTCAGCATCATGGCGGCGCTCACGCTCTATCTGGATTTCATCAACCTCTTCCTCTTCCTGCTGCGCCTCTTCGGCAGCGGGCGGGATTAGCAGCCACGCGAACAACAGACCTGCGTATTCTTGTAAGGGCGTTTCGCTGAAACGCCCGCATCCATCGGCGTAATCCTTCAACGGGCGTCTCGGCGAGACGCCCCTACATGCTCTGCATTTGATTGACGCCCCGTACGCTCTGTATTTGATTCCAGAATCTATCCAAGGGACCAAGTCCCGTGCCGCTCACTTCACTTTGCGCCGCCGATAGCTGAGCAAGACAAGCGTGGCGAATAAGCCCGAACCCGCCCAGAGCAGAAAAGGCAAGTTTAATCCGTTCGTGCTTAGCGCGTTGCCCAGCGGCGGAACAAAAGATGAACCGATATTCTGCAGCATGCCGACGAAGCCCAGCGCGCTGCCCACCAAAGCCAGCTCCAAGCCCTCGACTTCGGTGGTGGACGCGCCCTTAAGCGCCATGAAACTGTCGAAGCAGAAGCCGCCGATCGCCATCGCCAGCATCACGCCCCAGAAGCTGTCGCCAACGAAGAACATCAGCGCGCAGCCGATCGTCATCATCGCCGTGCCAAAAGCCATCACCAATCGCCGATTGCCGAGCCGATCAGATATATGCGAGATCGGCACAACGCCGATCAAACTGCAGAAGAAAAATACCGTCATGGCGGTATCGGCGCTATTGGCGTCCCAGCCGATTTCGCGCAAATATGTCGGTACGTAACCGCTGAGCCCGCGCATCAAACCGAGCACGCCAAAGACAGCCATGGCGATCACCCACAGCTCGCGGAAGCGCGCCACATAACGGTAATTCCCAATAATCCGCCGGAGGTCCGGGCGCGCCCCGCCCCGCCGCTCGACCGGCGGATGCAGAATCGCCCAAAGGATCGCCAGCGCGATGGCGCATACGCCGAGGAAGATCAGAACCGCCCGCCAGCCGCCCAGCAGGGGCGAAAGCACGGTGGCGCTCATGCGCGCGCCCAACATCAAGCCGGTGGCGAAACCAGCCGACATCACGCCCGAGGCGAAGCCCAATTGACCGGAGCGAAACCACTCTCGATTGAGCTTGACGAAGTTCATCGGCAATATCGGCTGCACCATGCCAAAGAAAAACGACGAGGCGAATAGCGACCAGAAATCGAAAGCCAAGCCGCGCGACGCGCCGAATATGCCGGTCGCCAAACAGAGCGCCACCAGCGTCCGCCGCGTGCCGAATTGATCGATCAAGCTGCCGCCGACCAGCGCGGTGAAAATGCCCATCACCGAGCCGACGCCCCAAATCACCCCGATTTGCACCAGGTCGAGGTCGAGCGAGTCGGCGATCTCGCTGAACAGCGCCGACAAGCCAGTCGTCGGGAAGCCCATGACAAGGAAGCCGGACAGCGTCACCATCGCCAGAATCACCCAGCGATATGCCGAAGCGTGCCGGTCATTCGGATCGACGACAGGGGGCATCTATGGCTTTCTCAATCAGCCGCCAGCGGACAATCGTTGTATCCTAGCTGAATACAGGTCGAATACTAGACGCGGACAAGCGCCCCGGCCGAGAGCTTGGCTCGCTCTCGCCCCGACAGTCCGCCGTCAGTTCTTGCCATAAGTTGTCCTAATGCGATTTGGAATTATAATCAGTTCCCAATTACACACCTGCTGACAGGAAGGCGACGTGGCTTCAAGCTGCGCGGAAGTGCGGATCAATAGCGAACGGCTGCTTAAGGACTTTGAGCAGCTGTCCGAAATCGGCGCGACATTCGGCGGTGGCGTATCGCGCCTGGCTTTATCGAATGAAGACCTGGCGGCGCGCTCCTGGTTCGCCGACCGCATTGAAGAAGCGGGCTTAAAGGTGCGCGATGACGAAGTAGGCAATTTGAGCGGATTGCTTTTCGCCGCTGACCGTGATGCCAAGACGCTGATGATCGGCTCCCATCTGGACACGGTGCCCAACGGCGGCCGTTACGATGGCGCCATCGGCGTGCTGATCGCGCTCGAATGCCTGCGCCGCATCAACGAAGCCGGCATCAAGCCGCGCTGCCACCTGGAAGTTATCAATTTCACCGATGAAGAGGGCACCTGGAAATCGCTCTTCGGCAGCAACGGCGTCATCGGCAAGATCTCGCCGAAAGACATTGATGACACGCTGCAGGAAAATATGCCTTTCCGCGCCGCCCTGTACCGCGCGGGCATCATGATGCAAGAGGCGCCGAATGCCTGCCGCGACCCCGACGCCATTCTCGGTTTCCTTGAGGTTCATATTGAGCAAGGCAAGACCTTGCACGACAAGGGACTTGATCTCGGCATCGTCGACCGGATCGTCGGGCGCACAACGTACAATGTCGTCTTCTATGGCGAAGCCGCGCACGCCGGCACGACCACCGCCGATGAACGCCGCGACGCGCTGCAAGGGGCGGCGGCTTTTATCATTGCGGCTCATTCGCTGGTGCGCGCCGATTATCCCGAAGGCGTGGTCAATTGCGGGCATGTCAGCGTCGTGCCGGATAGCTTCAATGTCGTACCCGCCGAAGCCTCGCTGCGCGTCGAATTCCGTCATCCTGATACCGAGACGCTCAAAGAGATGGAATCGCGGTTGGCGCGCCTGGCGCGCGATTGCGCCGTCAATCATCGCCTGCGCGTATCGACTGAGCGCGCCCTGCATCGCGCCGCCGAACGGATGTCCGGCTATCTGGTAAAGCAGATTGAAAGCGCCTGCCGCGCCGAAGCCGCGCGCTGCATGTCTATCGCCAGCTACAGCGGGCACAATGCCCAGATCATGAACCAAATGGCGCCGGCCGGCATGATCTTCTTGCCTTCGGTCGATGGCATCAGCCATAATCCCAAGGAGTTCACCGAATGGCGGCACGTCGAGTTGGGCGCAAACGTGCTGCTGCGGACGATCTTGCAATTGACGATGTAGCGGCAGCCAACCCCTCCCCCGGCCCCCTCCCCGAAGCATCAGGGAGGGGGGAGTTGATCGAAAGAGCGGGAGGATTTCAGGGCGATTTCTCAAGTAGCCCGCTGGTATACTGAATGATGTAGGGGCGACCCGGCGGGTCGCCCACGAACAAGAAAGACATAACCAGGAAACATTCGATGTCCCAACTCAGCCGCCGAAAAAAAGAACGTGAAATGCGCGCTGCGGGCCGCCTGCCCGCCGGTCAATCGCTGACCGAGAGATTCCCTGTCCTCACCTATGGGCCGACGCCCAAATTCAATCCCGAGACCTGGGATCTGCGCGTTTTTGGCGCTGTGGCGCAAGAGAAGCGCTGGACCTGGGACAAATTCACCCAACTGCCCACCGGCGCGATGACCGTCGATATCCACTGCGTCACGCGCTGGAGCAAATTTGATACGACCTGGGAAGGCGTCATGTTCCGCGATTTCTTGCGCGAGCTTGAGCTGACCGCTGAGGCGCGCTTCGTCATCGCCCATTGCGATTACGGTTACACCACCAATCTGCCCCTCGAAGTGATGGACGATGACGATGTCATGCTGGCCTACAAATACGATGGTCGCTTCTTGCACGAGCCCGAACTGATGGAACATGGCGGTCCGCTGCGCACGGTGGTGCCCAAGCGCTACTTTTGGAAGAGCGCCAAGTTCTTGCGCGCGCTCGAGTTCAGCCCGGTGGACAAGCCCGGCTTCTGGGAACAAGGCGGCTATCACAACGATGGCGACTTTTGGAAAGAAGAGCGCTTCCAGCGGCGAGGGTTCTTTTAGAGCTGGTATTCGACGCTGCCTTTCAACACATAGCGCGCAGAAACCACAGAGAATTGCAGGGGCGGCCGGCGGTCATTGTCTACGCGACCTATCAGGTCGTCCGCTTGCTTTCGGAATATCATTCGACGGGCGTTTCAGCGAAACGCCCCTACATCTTGGGTGTGGTGAATTTTATCGATACCGCAAAAACCCCCATCCCCGAAGGTCTATGTCTACGTGACCCGGCCCCTTGCCGTAGTGCAGTGTCCACGCGCACCCCACAAGGACGGACGACAGGACAGGTTTGGTCTAATCGAAAATTTTTGGCCCAAGTTAGACTTTAAAAGCATCTATCCTGGCGAAAACTGTAGGGGCGACCCACTGGGTCGCCCGAAAAAGCCCAAGAAAACACGTAATTTGCGACGAAATTCTGCTCGCAGCAAAACTGTCCTCAGCCCACAAGGAGGAAAGGGGAGTCTTTCAAGCGCTTTGGCAGTAAGTAAGCCCCTCCCTCATTTTGGGGTCGCGTAGACACTGACCCGTCGGGGAGGGGTTTGGGGTGGGGGCAAAGCAGCGAGTATCCAGCAAATTCACAACACCCTACATCTTTCATTTGTTGCAGCTTCACTCTTAACGCGCTAAAGTCTGGCAAGCTTCGATTGCAATTGCGGCGGGACATCCTCATGCCCAAAATGCTGACTGACGACCAAATCGCCTTTTACCATGACCGCGGCTGGCTCAAAGTCGAGAACGTGGTGCCGCCGCGCAGCATCGCGCTGGGGCGCCAGGTCTGCGCCGATTGGGTCGACCGCACGGTGCAGGGCTGGGTCGATGAGGGCTTGCTCGCAGACGGGCTTGAAGATCTCGACCTTGAGCATCGGCTGACAGTGGCTTGGAACAAAGCGGGCAAGCCGGTGTATCAGCGCAGCCCGCGCCGCCAGATCGTTTGCCCTGAGCTCTTCGAATTTATGAGCGAAAGCAATGTGATCGACATCGCTGAAGACCTGCTGGGTACGCCCGAGGTCTTCATGCACGGCGTATTCAACCTCAGACCCAAGCTGCCTGATCAGCGCTGGACGCGCACGCCTTGGCATCAGGATTCGCAATATTATCCCTCGATCGCTCAGGTGCATACGCTTTCGATTTGGATGCCGCTGATGCGCGTAACAACCGAGAACAGTTGCCTGCAAGTGGCGGAGGGTTATCATCGCGGCGATATGTACGCCATTACTGAAGACGAAGAGACCGGCTTTCTCGGCATTTCCAAAGAGGAGCGGGCTTCGATACCGGGCATCCCCATCGAGATGGAAGCGGGCGATGCGCTTTGTTTCACGCAATTGACGCCGCACGCCGCCCTGCCCAACAAATCCAATGCCGTGCGTTGGTCGATCGACCTGCGCTATCAGTCCATCGCCGACGCCTTTGTGCATGAATACAATGTCGAAATCGGCGGCCGCGACAAGGGCTTCATCGCCCGCAGCGAAGCCGACCCGGCGTCGGTCGCCACCTGGGAAAGCTGGGCGCGCCAATGGGAGGGCGAGCCCTATAGCGCGTATTGATCGACTTAAACACGACCCTCACCCCATACCCCTTCCCCATCGATGAAAATATGAATTCACATCCGGCGCGTGTTATAATTCTTGCTGCTTGGTTTACGCATTTAGAATTGGAGAGAAGCACATGAGAAGCCAGCTACCTATAATGCTTTTGCTCGCGGCTTTGGTTCTGGGTTTGGTTGCGCCAATGACCGCCGCCCAGGACACCCAGACCCTGACGGTCTCCATCTGGGGCTTCAACCTGGATGTTCTCGAAGAGAATGTCTTCGCGCCATTTGAGGAGATGCACAACGTCGACATTGTGCTGGATACCGGCAATAACTCGGATCGACTGGCGCGACTGCAAGCCGAGGGCGAGAACACCGATATTGACGTGGCGCACTTTGCCACCCAGTTTACCCATTTGGCCAGTCAAGCGGATTTGCTCCAGCCCTACGACCCCGACATGCTCGAGAATCTTGACGAAGTGTACGATTGGGCGCAGGACCCGCTGGGCAATCAAGCCGGCGTCGGCTACACCGTGAACAGCCTCAGTTTGATTTACCGCTCCGACCTGGTTGAAACGGAAGTTACATCCTGGGCTGATCTGCTGCGCGATGATGTGGCCGGCTATGTCAGCATTCCAGAAATGTCCACCACCTTTGGACCAGCAACGCTCGTCATGATTGACCGCGCGCTAGCGATGGCTGAAATGGACGGCGAGGCGCCGGATGAAATCAATTACGATGCGGATTTGGCCTGGGAAGCCTTGCCCCAACTGGCCGATAATCTGGTGACAACCTATATTCGCAGTTCAGCGCTGACGACGCTTGTGCAGGAAGAAGAAGTATGGCTTGCGCCTTATGCCAGTTTTGCCATTGGCAACCTGATCAATACCGGTCATAACCTAAGCGCGGTTATTCCGGACGAGGGCGCCGTCGGCCAGACAAACATGATAAGCATTACAGCCGCCAGCGATCAGGCAGAGCTGGCGCACGCGTATATCGACTGGTTCATTTCACATGATGTCCAGCTAGCCGAAGCGCTTGATCTGATCGATTCGCCGGTCAACGCCACGGTAGAATTGCCGGAAGACATTTGCGCGCTGCTCACTTGCGGCGAGATGCTTGATACCATGATAGTGCTGGATCAAGCGCAAGTGTCGGAACGCCTGGAAGACTGGCTAGAGCGTTGGAATGAAATCATGGTGCGCTGACATCAGCGATCAGCGTTTCGATGATGTTTTGCTAGGGGGGCCTGCGCGCCCCCTTTATTGAATCGTGATACGGCGTCCCAATCAAAACCGAACGATCATCTTGCTGGTCGCGCCGGCATGCGTTTTCGTGCTGGTGTTCTTCGTCTTGCCGCTAATTTTTTTGCTCTCCCAGAGCGTCTTGCCGGAGGAGGGCGGCTTTACGCTGACCGGTTATCGCGATTTTTTCGAGAGTCGTGTTTCTCGGATTGTGTACCTGCGCACGCTCAAGCTGGGTGTCATCGTCACGGTCATTTGCGTGGTGATCGGCTACCCTGCCGCGTTTGTGCTGGCGCGGATGCCAGCCCGCCGCCGTTCCTTCTTGATGTCGCTGGTGATTCTGCCCTTGATGACCAACGCGGTAGCGCGCACCTTCGCCTGGCTGATTATCCTGGGGAAGCGCGGCATGATCAACCAGACGCTCTTGTCGCTGGATCTAATCGAGAACCCGGTTCGCTTCATGTTCAGCGAAACGGCGATTGTGCTGGGTCTGGCGCAATTGTTTCTGCCGCTGATGGTATTGCCGTTGGTAAGCGCGCTGGAGAATATCCCGGAAGATGTGCTGGAAGCGGCGCGCAATCTCGGCGCGAATCGGCTCACAACCTTCGTGCGAATCGTTGTGCCCTTGTCATCCGATGGCCTCGTTTTGGGCGCAACGCTTGTATTTACTGGCTCGGTTACGGCATTTGTCACCCCGGCGATTCTCGGCGGCCCGCGTCTGCTGCTGATGTCTACCCTGTTGCGGCAGAAAGTGGTGACGCTCTTTGATCTGCATGCGGCGGCTGTGGTCGCTGTTGTGATGATTCTGACGACTCTGGCGGTTAATCTGCTGCTGCGCGTCTTTCGCGTGCAACAGAGCTAGGAGCGTTGCTGATGGTATCACGCTGGATGTATATCAGTCTGGTCATTCTCTACGGCTTCTTGCTCGGTCCATTTGTCATCATTTTCATGGCGGGCTTCGGCGCCAATGCTAACCTGGCGTTTCCGCCACAGGGTTTCACGTTGGATTGGTTCGCCAATGTATTCGAAACCGCCCAATTTATTGACAGCTTCTGGATCAGCCTGCAGCTCGGCTTGTCATCCACCATAGTCTCGCTGATTATGGGGATGCCGGTCGCCTATGCGCTGGTGCGTTATCAGTTTTCCGCGTCGGGCATGGTAGAAACCATCTTTTCGGCGCCGATACTGGTTCCGGGTCTGGTCATCGGTTTCGCCATGCTGAACTTCTTCGTTCTCCTGGGTGATATGAGTGTCTTGACAGGTCTGTTCATTGGGCATACCGCGATCCTGTTCCCATACAGCGTGCGCGTCATATCCGCCAGCTTGCGCAACCTGGACCCATACGTCGAAGATGCCGCTGTCAGTTTGGGCGCGAACCGGCTGCGCGGATTTCTGCTGGTTGTGCTGCCCAATATGCAAGCCGGGATCGCGGCGGCTTTTGTGTTGGGCTTCATCACCTCATTTAACAATGTGCCAGTTTCGCTTTTCCTTAGCGGACCCGGCGTGACCACGCTGCCAGTTTCCATGCTCAGTTACCTCGAATATTATTTTGACCCGACCATTGCCGCAGTCTCGACGCTGCTCGTCATATTTACCGTCGTACTCGTTCAGGCGGCGGAACGTTTGCTCGGTTTATCACAGTTTGTGTAGCTCATGCCTTATTTGGAAATTCAAGATCTGACCGTTTCTTACGAAAAGAACAAGCCAACGCTGAAGCGGTTCAGCTTGAACGTTGAACAGGGGGAACTGGTCTCGTTGCTGGGTCCGAGCGGTTGTGGCAAGACGACAACCCTGCGCAGCGTAGCGGGTTTCATTCAACCGGATTCCGGTCAGATAGTCATCAACGAACGGGATTATACGCGCCTGCCCCCCAACCAGCGCGATATTGGCTTGGTTTTCCAGAGTTATGCGCTGTTTCCGCATTTGACAGTCTTCAACAATGTCGCCTTTGGCTTGCGGATGCGGCGTATTCCGAAGGACGAACTTCATAGCCGCGTGGCTAATGCCCTGAAGATGGTGGGCTTGGAAGCCTTTGCCGATCGCCGTCCGTCACAGCTTTCGGGCGGCCAACAGCAGCGCGTCGCGCTGGCCCGCGCCACGGTTATCGAACCGCAAGTGCTTCTCTTGGACGAGCCCTTGAGCAATCTGGATGCCGGGCTGCGCGTGGAAATGCGGCAGGAGATTCGGCGCGCCCAGCAGCAGCTCGGCATCACTACGCTGTATGTCACCCACGATCAGGTAGAGGCGATGAGCATCTCGGACCGCGTGGTGGTCATGAATCAGGGCGAAATTGAGCAGATTGGCAGGCCCGAGAGCATCTTTGCGGCGCCCGAAACGGCATTCGTCGCCGGGTTTATGGGCTTCGACAATCACTTCAGCGCGACTGTCGAATCGGCCCAGGATGACAAGATTACGGTTAAGTGGGGCGGCGCCCCCATCACACTGCGTTGGCAATCCAAGTTCGGATCTCCGACAGCCGGCGCCCGGGCTGAAATCTTTTTTCGCGCCGACAATGCCAGCCTGTCCGCGGGTAGCGAAGCGGGCGGTCTTGCCGGCAGCGTCATCCTGCATACCTTTCATGGCAATGAGGTGCAATACCTGGTAGAAACCGCAGTCGGCGAATTCAGCATCACGCAAGACAGCGATAGCGAGCGCTTTGAAAACGGCGCGGCGGTGAAGGTGCAGGCGCGCACGCAAAAGTGGATCGCCATCATTGAATAAGCGGAGCAATAACCATGACTGACTCACAGAAGCCGGAGGTTCAAAAGCATATTCGCTGCGCGCCTGGCGAGGTCGCCCGCAGTGTGCTTCTGCCGGGGGATCCGGCGCGCGCCCGGCGCATCGCCGAAGAACTGGATGAAGCCAGCCTGATTGCGGAAAACCGGGAATATGTGGTCTTCAGCGGGAGGACGAAGGGCGTCCCGGTTAGCGTGTGTTCGACCGGGATAGGCGGCGCGTCAGCCGCCATCGCCCTGGAAGAATTGCGCAATATCGGCGCGGAGGTGTTCATTCGGGTCGGTTCCGCTGGCGGACGGCGCAAAGATATACCGATTGGCTCGCTGGTGGTGGTGACGGCTGCCTATCGCGGCGACGGCGTATCGGACGAATATTTGCCCTTGGGTTTCCCGGCGGTGGCTGATCTTGATGTGAACAATGCCTTAATCGGGGCGGCAAAAGAATTGGGATACAGCGCCTGGACAGGAATCGGGACGACGCGCAGCGCCTTCTACGCGCGCGATCCAGAGCTTAACGAACGTCTGAGGCAGGTTGGCGTTGTCGCGGCGGAGATGGAAGCGTCAACGCTGTTTATCGTCGGGGCGCGCCGCGGGGCGAAGGTCGGCTGCGTAGTCGCCACCGACTCCAATATCTACCTGGACGAGCAGCCCTCGCTTGCGGAGAAGGAGGCGCTTTATATGCAGGGTGAAGAGAAGACCATCCGTACCGCGCTGCGAGCGGTGCAATTATTGGAGGCGGCAAGCTGATGAAATTCGACCTGCTGCTGGCCAACGCGCGGATTGCCGATGTCTTCCGTTACCGGCTGTTTGAGGGCTGGATTGGTATCCGCGACGGGCGCTTTATCGCGGTTGAAGCGGGGAGCGCGCCGCGCGGCATAAGCGCAACTGACACGCGCGACCTCGCAGGGCGCATCGTCATGCCCGGCTTGATCGATTCGCATTTGCACATTGAATCCAGCTTGCTGACGCCGCGCCGCTTCGCCGAAGCCGTGCTGCCCTTCGGCACGACGACCATCCTCAGCGACCCGCACGAAGTGGGCAATGTCGCCGGCGAGGAAGGCGTGAAATGGATGATCGCGGCATCTCAGGACTTGCCGCTGCGGATTTATCATTCGATACCGAGTTGTGTTCCCGCCACCTCGCCGGAGCTCGAATGGACGCATGATGTCTTTGATGCCGCCACGATTCGGCGCTTGGCAAGGCAGCCATCGGTCATCGCCTTGGGCGAGGTAATGGATTATCGCGGTTTGCTGGGGCCGAATGAACGCTTGCGCTCGATTGTGGCGGCAGCCAGAGAAATCAAGCTGCTAATCGAAGGACATATCCCCACGCTGGCCGGCATTGAACTCTCGCAATATCTCGCGCATGGGATCAGCTCCGACCATACGCTAACCTTCGGCGCCAAAATTCAGGAGCAAATCTCAAAAGGTCTGGCGGTCATGCTGCAGACCAAGTCGGTGACGCCCGAGAATATGGCGGCGGTCGCGGCATTGCCAGACCGATCGCAAATCATTCTCATCACCGATGACATTGAGCCGTCGCTGCTTGTGGATGGGCATTTGTCGCGGATTGTGGCTCTGGCGATCGAATGCGGCATGCCGCCGCTGGAGGCGATAGCAGCCGCGAGCATTCGTCCGGCGCGCTATCTTGGCTTGCGCGATCACGGCGCGATCGCGCCCGGATTTCTGGCTGATTTCCTGGTGATGGACGAGATCGCCGCCTTCCCGCCGGCAGCTGTATTTGTCAACGGTCAGCCGATGGCGCGGGCGGGCGCGATGAGCGCGGCGATCACGCGCGAAAACCCAGCCCAGCCAGACTATCCGCCCATTCCCGGTTCCTTCGCCCCTGGTGATTTCAAGCTGGAAAGCAATGGCGGGGACGGTTTCGCGCAAGCGCAGGTCGTAGCGCTGCAAAATAAGCATTCCACCCTGACCGAATTGGAGCAGCGGGCTCTGCGTTTGCAAGATGGTTATGCGCAATTTCAGGCGGATGATGGATTGGCGCTGGCGGCTGTGATTGCGCGGGATGAGTCTTCGCGGACGGTGGGTCTCATCGCCAACACCGGCTTGAGAGCCGGCGCCTGGGCCAGCAGCGTCGCGCACGATTGCCATAATCTGCTGGTGATTGGCCGCAGCCCAGAAGCGATGGCGCAGGCGGCCAATGCGGTACATGCGCTGGGCGGCGGCGTCGCCGTTGCCGCGCATGGGGACGTTCTCGCCTCTTTGCGCTTGCCTTACTTTGGCTTGCTGAGCGATGAGCCGGCCGCGGCGGTCGCGCGCGGGCTGGCGGATGTGGAAGAGGCGATGCGCCATATCGGCGCGCAGCAAACGCGACCCTTCCTGACGTTTTCGATCATGAGCTTGAGCGTCAGCCCCTACGCGAAATTTACCGATAAAGGCGTAGTCGATACCGAATCACGGCAATTGATTCGACCCTTTGTCCGGCAGACAGTTCGCTAATGTAAAGTAGGTCCATGTGTCAAAATGGCTCTGGCTGAGTTACAATTTTGGATGGTTGTCCATTTTGGACAAAGATCTTTTGCACTAAGCGTATGAAAGGAAAACTTATGAATAAGGCACGTCAATTGTTCGTACTGCTTCTGATTGTCAGCGTGCTTGTCGGCGCCGGGACAGTATCGGCGCAGGACGATGTCACCCTGACGATCTGGACCTTCGGCTCTTTCTTCACCGATTTCTACGAAGGCATTGAAGCCGACTACAAAGAAATCGCGCCTCACGTCAGCATCGTGGTCGAAGAGATCCCGTATGGGCAGCTCTACGACAACTTGCAAGGCGCCATTGTTGCCGGCGTTGGCGCGCCCGATATCGTTGATGTGGAGCAAGGCGTCATCAGCCGCTTCCTCAAAGGCGAGCCCGGTCTGATCGCGCTGAACGACCTGATCGCGCCATACGAAGACGACTACATCATGGCCAAGACCGGCTTGTACGCCCATCAGGGTACCATTTTCGGCATTGACCACTGCCTCTGCCCGGTCGTCTTGTACTATCGGCACGACATCTTCGCTGACGCCGGCATTGAAATGCCCATCGCCACCTGGGACGAATTTGTCGAGGCGTCCGCGGCGCTGACCGAACAGGGCATCGCGGCGCTTACCTTGTCCGACCGCAGCTGGGGCGACTTCTATATTCTGCTGCTGCAATCTGGCAGCCCCGGTTTCTTCGATGCCGAGGGCAATGTGATCGTCGACAGCCCTGAGACGATCGCCCTCTTGGAATGGTATCTCGGCTTGCTCGAGAGCGGCGTTGCCATTGCCCCGGGCGATTCGCAAAGCATTTATGGGCTGATGGCCGAAGGCAAAATAGCGGCCACGGCCGGCGCCGATTGGTACGGCGGCTTCATCAAGAACAATGTCGCCGATACCGAGGGGCTCTGGCGCGCGGCGCCCCTGCCCGCTTTTGAAGCAGGCGGCGCCCGCACCAGCACACACGGCGGCACCGCCTACTCGATAACGCAGCAGAGCGAGCATAAGGACGAGGCTTGGGCATTCATTGAATTCGCGCTGTTCGATGAGGACAACAAGATCTTCGAATTCGAGGTTAACAACCTGCTGCCGCCCGTGCTCTCGCATCTGGATAACGAAGCGCTGCTGGGTCCCGACCCTTACTTTGACAACCAGTCGCTCGGCGAGCTTTTCCTTGAACTGGCGCCGGAAGTGCCGCATCAAGTGCGCGGTCCCTGGTTCGATGAAGCCAGCACGCTGGTAGGCAACGCTATATTCGAAGCCGCCCAAGGCGAGAAGACGGCCGAGCAGGCGCTGAAAGACGCAGCTGAAGAACTGCGCCGCGCGATCGATTTCGGTTAGGGCCAAACGCATATCACAAATGTGAAGACGTAGGGGCGACATATTATGTCGCCCGCCTGTCATGGTTCTGATGTTTCGGGCGACCTGATAGGTCGCCCCTACATTGGTCATATCGGGATGAGGACCTGAGTCGTGAGCAGCGCATCAATCGTGAAAGACCGCGGCTTGCGCGCTTGGTGGAGCCGCTCCGAGCGCAAGGTCGTGCCTTATGTCTTTATCTCGCCCTTCTATATTCTCTTCATCGTCTTCTCGGTGGGACCGCTGATCTACGCCCTCTACCTCAGCTTGCACCGCTGGCCCGGCACCGGTCCCATGCGGCACGTCGGCTTGGGCAACTATACCTACCTGGCGGGCGACCCGGTCTTCCTCAAGTCACTATGGAACACCGTGTACTACGCCATTGGCGCTTTTCTCTTCATCTTGCCGCTGGCGCTCGTTTTGGCGCTGCTGATCAACTCGACGCTGATTCGTATCAAGAGCCTTTTCCGCATCGGCTACTTCCTGCCGATTCTGACCAGCACGGTCGCCGCCACCATTATGTTCCTGCTCATCTTCAACAATGAATTCGGCTTGATTAACCAGGGCTTGGCGTCGCTGGGCATCCCGGCGCTGAAATGGCTCGACGAAGAGCTGGTCAAGATATCGGTGCTGGCGATCGTGACCTGGCGCTATACCGGCATCAACGTCTTGTATTTCCTCACTGGCTTGCAGAGCATCCCGCCCGAGCTCTACGAAGCGGCGCAGGTGGACGGCGCTGGAACCTGGGCGCAATTCCGCTACGTTACTATCCCGCAGCTGCGCCCCATCGCGCTATTCGTCGGCGTGGTGACGATGATCGGCTCCTTTCAACTCTTCGCCGAGCCGCTGCTGCTGGCGAACGGCGGACCCAACGACTCCAGCCTGACCATCGCCAACTATCTCTACCGCATGGGCTTCACCAACGCCAAGCTCGGTTACGGCTCGGCCATCGGTTGGGTGCTGGCGCTGATCATCTTCGGCTTGTCCTTCATCCAGCTCGCTCTCTTCGGCGCCTTCAGGAAGGAAGACTGAGGCGATGGACAGCACGCTCACTCGCCGCGCCCAGCGAACCCTGGCTTACGGCTTCCTCTTCTTCATCCTGATCTCGATGGCGACGCCCTTCGTCTGGATGATATCCAACACCTTCAAGGAACAGTCCGAGATCTTTCAACGGCAGCCGACGCTCATCCCCGAAGAGCCGCACCTGCGCAATTACGTCAGCCTCTTCGTCGACTTCGACTTCCACAAACATTTTCTCAACAGCGCCTTCATCGCCGTGGTTCATACCTTCTCTCATCTCTTCCTGGCATCGCTGGCCGGTTTCGCTTTCGCCAAATACAATTTCCCGCTTAAGAACTTTCTGTTTCTGGTGCTGCTCGGCTCGATGATGGTGCCGCTCTATACCATATTCATCCCGCTTTTCGTCCTTGTTATCCGCCTCGGCCTGGTCAACAGCTACGCCGGCGTCATCATCCCGGGCGTGGCCGGCGCCTTCGGCATCTTTTTCATGAAGCAAAGCATGGAGGCAGTGCCGGGCGAGCTGCTCGATTCCGCGCGGATAGACGGCGCTTCCGAATTCCGCATCTATTGGCAGATCGCCCTTCCGCTGGTGCGTCCGGCATTGGCTGTTCTGGCGGTGCTGGCATTCATGGGCTCCTGGAATGATTTCGTCTGGCCGCTGGTGGTGCTGCGCAGCCGCGAATTGCAGACGCTGCCGGTCGTGATGGCGGGAATGGTCAATCTCTACCGTATGGAATACGGCGTCGTGATGGCGGCGTCGCTGCTATCGACGCTGCCGATCCTGCTGCTCTTCCTCGCCCTGCAGAAGCAGTTCGTGCAGGGGCTGACTGTTGGCGCGGTTAAGTCTTAAGGCGGAGCAAGCAAGCCCACAGCCTCAGCAATGCGCCGCCCGCAAAAATACAAGCCTTGTAGGAACAACCTGTCAGGTCGCCCGGTTAACGGGGACTGCGTGGCAGGCCGATTTGTTGGCTCGCCCCTAGTAGCATCGCGCAAGTTGCGGAATCGCGCCCACTGCGCTACGCTTTATTGATACCGTACGCTTGATGGAGCCGGGGCCGTCTCATGCCCAAAATACTTACAGACGAACAGATCAACTTTTACCACGACAAAGGCTGGCTCAAAGTCGAAAATGTTGTGCCGCAGCGCAGCATCGAGTTGGGGCGCCAGGTCTGCGCCGGCTGGGTCGACCGCGAAGTGCGCACCTGGGTCAATCAAGGCTTGCTCGAAGACGATTTCGCCCATCTTGACCTTGAGCAGCGGCTGAAGGTCGCCTGGAACGAGGCGGGCAAGCCGATGTACCATCGCAGCCCGCGCCGCCAGACCGTTTGCGAGGAGCTCTTCCAATTCATGAGCGACCCCAACATCATCGACATCGCCGAAGACCTATTGGGCAGTCCCGAAGTCTTCATGCACGGCGTCTTCAATCTCAGACCCAAGCTGCCTGATCAGCGCTGGACGCGCACGCCCTGGCATCAGGATTCGCAGTATTACCCCTCGAACACTTACGTGCATACGATTTCGATCTGGATGCCGCTGATGCGCGTCACGCGGGAGAACAGCTGCCTGCAGGTGGCCGAGGGTTATCATCGCGGCGATATGTACGCCATCACGGAAGACGAAGAGACGGGTTTCCTGGGCATATCGAAAGAGGAGCGCGCGGCGATACCGGGCATTCCGGTCGAGATGGAAGCGGGCGACGCGCTCTGCTTCACGCAGTTGACGCCGCACGCCGCGCTGCCCAACAAGTCCGACGCCGTGCGCTGGTCGATCGACCTGCGTTATCAAACCATCGCTGACGCCATGGTGCCTGAACACAATACCGAACTCAGCGGCGGCCGCGAAAAAGGCTTCATCGCCCGCAGCGAAGCCGATCCGGCGTCGGTGGCCACCTGGGAGCAGTGGGAAGGCCAGTGGGAAGGAGATCCTTATAGCAACTATTGATAGATCATGTCGTTGCAGGTCGCTGATCGACCTGAATTAAACTTTGCGAAGCAACAGCTCTATAAGAGGTAAACACATGAATACCGCTCGTCGCATTTGTATAATGTTGTTGCTCGTCAGCATGCTCACTGTCGCTGGATCCGCTGCGGCGCAAGATGAGGTCACGCTGACGATCTGGACCTTCGGCGCCTTCTTCACCGACTTGTACAAAGGCATTGAAGCCGACTACAAGGAAATCGCGCCCCATGTCACCATTGAGGTCGAAGAGATCCCTTACGTGCAGCTCTACGACAACTTGCAGGGCGCATTTGTCGCCGGCGTTGGCGCGCCCGATATCGTCGATGTTGAGCAAGGCGTCATCAGCCGCTTCCTCAAAGGCGAGCCCGGTCTTGTACCGCTGAATGACATGATTGCGCCTTACGAGGATGACTACATCATGGCCAAGACCGCCTTGTACGCCCATCAGGGCGCCATCTACGGCATCGATCACTGCCTCTGCCCGGTCGTCCTTTACTATCAGCACGACATCTTCGCTGATGTCGGCATCGAGATGCCCATCGCCACCTGGGATGAATTTATCGAGGCCTCCGCGGCGCTGACGGAGCAGGGCATCGCGGCGCTCGTCTTGGACGACCGCAGCTGGGGCGATTATTACATGCTGCTACTGCAATCGGGCAGCCCGGGCTTCTTTGACGCTGAAGGCAATGTGATAGTCGATTCGCCCGGGAACATCGCCGTCCTGGAATGGTATCTCGGCTTGCTCGAAAGCGGTGTGGCGATTTCCACGGGCGATTTCTACGCCACCATGGGCTTAATGGCGGAGGGTAAGATCGCCGCCGCTATTGGCGCTGACTGGTATGCCGGCACCTTGAAGAACGAATTGGCTGACGGCGCCGGTCTCTGGCGCGCGGCGCCCCTGCCTGCCTTTGAGGAAGGCGGCTCCCGCACTAGCACGCACGGCGGCACCGCCTATAGCATCACCACGCAGAGCGAGCATCCGGAAGAAGCCTGGGCTTTCATCGAATTCGCCATGTTCAACGAGGACAACAAAATCCTCGAATATCACGTGAATAACCTGCTGCCGCCCGTGCTGTCCCATCTGGACAACGAAGCGCTGCTGGCGCCTGATCCCTACTTCGGCGATCAGAAGGTGGGCGAGCTCTTCCTTGAGCTGGCGCCGGAAGTGCCCTTCCAGGAGCGCGGTCCCTGGTTCAACGAAGCCACCGTTCTGGTGGGCAATGCCGTATTCGAAGCCACCCAAGGTGAGAAGACTGCCGAGCAAGCCTTGCAGGACGCCGCCGACGAACTGCGCCGGCAGATCGATTTCGGTTAGGGCCAAACTCATATCACAAATGTGAAGACGTAGGGGCGACATATTATGTCGCCCGCCTGTCATGGTTCTGATGTTTCGGGCGACCTGATAGGGCGCGTAGGTCGCGTAGACACTGACCGCCGACACCGCCCGCCGGTCGCCCCTACATTGGTCATATCGGGATGAGGACCTGAGTCGTGAGCAGCGCATCAATCGTTGAAGACCGCGGCTTGCGCGCCTGGTGGAGTCGCTCACAGCGCAAAGTCCTGCCCTATGTCTTCATCTCGCCTTTCTACATCCTCTTCATCGTCTTCTCGGTGGGTCCGCTAATCTACGCCCTCTACCTGAGCCTGCATCGCTGGCCTGGCAGCGGTCCCATGCGTCATGTGGGCTTGGGCAACTATACCTACCTGGCCGGCGACCCGGTATTCCTCAAGTCGCTGTGGAACACCGTGTACTACGCTATCGGCGCTTTTCTGTTTATCTTGCCGCTGGCGCTGCTGCTGGCGCTGCTGATCAACTCGACGCTGATACGCATTAAGAGCCTTTTCCGCATCGGTTTCTTCCTGCCAATCCTCACCAGCACGGTGGCCGCCACCCTCATTTTCCTGATGATCTTCAACAACCAATTCGGTCTGATCAACCAAGGCTTGACGCTGCTGGGCATTCCGCCGGTCAAATGGCTGGACGAAGAACTGGTCAAGATCTCGGTGCTGGCAGTTGCCACCTGGCGCTACACTGGCATCAACGTCTTGTATTTCCTCACTGGCTTGCAAAGCATCCCGCCCGATCTGTATGAAGCGGCGCAGGTGGACGGCGCCGGCGCCTGGGCGCAATTCCGCTACGTTACTATCCCGCAGCTGCGCCCCATCGCGCTTTTCGTCGGCGTGGTGACGATGATCGGCTCCTTCCAATTCTTCGCCGAGCCGCTGATTCTCGCGAACGGCGGACCTAACGACGCCAGCCTGACCATCGCCAACTATCTTTACCGCATGGGCTTCACCAATGCCAAGCTGGGCTACGGCGCTTCCATCGGCTGGGTGCTGGCGCTGATCATCTTCGGCTTGTCCTTCATCCAGCTCTATCTCTTCGGCGCGTTCAGGAAGGAAGACTGAGGCGATGGACAGCACGCTCACAGTCCGCGCCCAGCGGACCATCGCCTACGGCTTCCTCTTCTTCATCTTGATCTCGATGGCGACGCCCTTCGTCTGGATGATCTCCAACACCTTCAAAGAACAATATGAGATCTTCCAGTTGCGGCCGACGCTGATCCCGGAAGAGCCGCACCTGCGCAACTATGTCAGACTCTTCGCGGAATTCGACTTCCAAAAGCATTTTCTCAACAGCGCCTTCATCGCCGTCGTACATACCGCCTCTCATCTATTCCTTGCATCGTTAGCCGGTTTCGCCTTCGCCAAGTACAGTTTCCCGCTGAAGGATTTCCTCTTCCTGGTGCTGCTCGGCTCAATGATGGTGCCGCTCTACACCATTTTCATTCCGCTATTCGTGCTGGTGATCCGCCTCGGTTTGGTCGATAGTTACGCCGGCGTCATCCTGCCCGGGGTCGCGGGCGCCTTCGGCATCTTCTTCATGAAGCAGAGCATGGAAGCGGTGCCGGGCGAGTTGCTCGATTCCGCCCGCATCGACGGCGCCTCGGAATTCCGCATCTATTGGCAGATCGCCCTGCCCCTGGTGCGTCCGGCGCTGGCGGTGTTGGCGGTGCTGGCTTTCATGACATCCTGGAACGACTTCGTCTGGCCGCTGGTCGTGCTGCGCAGCCGGGAATTACAGACGCTGCCGGTTGTGATGGCGGGCATGCAGGGTATGTATCGTATGGAACACGGCGTCGTGATGGCGGCGTCCCTGCTTTCGACCTTGCCGATTCTGTTGCTTTTCCTCGCCTTGCAGAAGCAGTTCCTCGCCGGGCTGACGGTGGGCGCGGTTAAGTCGTGACGCGCGCGTGAGCCACAACCCATATCCGCTGGCTGCGGCTAAGCGGCGCAGGTCGTGGTTCGGCGCGGATTGACGGCGCCTCCTCCTGGCAAACCTTGCGCTGCCTGACCATTCCCAGGCTGCGGCTCGTGATCACTTTTGCCGAGCGCGCCGGCCTAAACGCGTTCGACGTAATCGGACGGAAATGTTATGGCTGTAGCGCCATTGGAATTGGCAATGAAGTCAATGGTTTCAAGCGACGCGCAGTCAAGACGAGAGCGCAAGTCTTTGATTCAAAATGAATTGGTTTCCGACTCCCGAAATGGCTGAATCAGCGCATGTCTGCCGGCCGGTATGCCGACTTGCCGCATATAGACTTGTGAACCGAAACTGACAGTTACAGCTTGGCAGCCGCAGAACCTTCGGATAGCCGCATCAGGCCCAGCAGGGCGCCGGCGGCGGCCTCGGCAAATGGCGGGTCATTGATATTGTGCGCCAGCTCGATGACGGGAATATCTTGCCTGAGATTGCCCTTGATGGCGTCGAAGCAAGCGGCGTCGGCGGCCGGGTCCCAGAATTCGCCACCGGCGCTATCCAGCATGGATAGGCCCCTGAGGGGGAGGAGAATGGAGACCGGCGCGGTTGCTGCGTTGGCGGCGGCGGCGATCATTTCTCCGATGCGTTGATTCTCTTCGATGTTTGTGCGCAGCAGCGTCGCGGTCGGCGCCCACTGATATAGTTTCCGTCCGCGGTACTTTTCCGGCAGCGATTCGAGCGCGCCGAAGTTGGCCATGTCGACGCAGCCGGGCGCGATCACTGCGGGAACGCCAGCCCGCGATGCTGCCAGGCAGCGGTCCGGTCCAGCGCTGGCGCCGCCGCCACAGACTTCGTCCGCCAGTTCCGTTGTGGTTACATCGAGACAGCCGGCGATATAGCCTTCGCTTATTATGCGCTCCATGGTACCCCCGCCGATGCCGGTCGCATGGAATACCAAGACTTCGAATTCCTGTTCTTCGATCAGACGCCGCGCATGGTCGACGCAGGGCGTGGTATTGCCAAACATTGAGGCGGCGACCAACGGTCTCGCCTCGGCAATCGGAGGCGTCTCTCCGCGTACCATGCCCACGATCGCCGCGGCTGCATTGGCGTAGATCTTGGCGCTGATGCGGTTGACTCCCGCAACATCGACAATGGAGGGCAGCATAACGATATCCGCGTGCCCCACAATTGCGCGCACGTCTCCGCTAGCGATGGTTGAGACCATCAGCTTGGGCAAGCCCAGCGGCAGGGCGCGCATACCGGCGCTGGCGACAGTAGTGCCGCCGCTGCCCCCCATGCCCAAGATGCCATCAAGCTCGCCCTCGTCATAGAGGCGGCGGGCTATGATCGCCAGACCGCGGCTCATGACATCCAAAGCCTCGCCCCGGCGCCTGACCCGCCGCAGAGAGTCGAGGTCGCCTCCGCCCGCGCTGGCGACGGCTTCACGGCTGACATCAGGCGTGAATCCAGGCTCACCGAGAACGCCAACGTCAACGACCAACGTGCGGACTCCCTGCTTTTCGATCAGCGCCTTCACCCAAGCGAACTCGGCCGCTTTTGTATCAAGCGCGCCGGCAAGGACGACCGTATGCCTTGTCTTCGTCACAATCTAGCGCTTCCTTACTTTGTGATTCTTAAAGCCAAGCACCGCGTTCATCACCGCCTTTTCTATCGGGATGCGCTCGATGCTGGACGCGCCGACAAATCCTTGCGCGTCCGTGCGCTCGTACAAGACGCGCGTATCTTCCGGCTCGGCGAAGGGTCCGCCATGCGCCAGGCAGATCACATCAGGATCGACCTCCCAAGCGCCTTCCATGATTCGCTGCGTGTTTGCCAGCGCTTCTTCCATGGGGTCGGCTGGGAAGCCGATCAAGCCGCCAGCGGTGCCGCCGACATGGGCGCAGACGACATCGACCCCGGCTTCGACCATGCGCGCGGCTTGCCCGGCGGTGAAGACATAAGACATAGTGAAAATATCGCGCTCGCGCAATAGACGGATCAACTCCACTTCGCGCGCGAATCCCCAAGGCTGTTTCAGACTGCTGGCGATGTTCTCGTGCTCGCGCAAGAAAAAGTCGGATACGCGCTCATGATTGCCAACGGTGGGAAAGTTAATGAAACCATCGAACCCGCGCTCAAGGAAGCGGTCAATCACGATTCCCAGGTCATAGGTGGTCTGATCGTTGGCTTCTATGCCAGCGATGATTGGCGCGCTGTTGACGACATTGCTAATTTCGTCATACATTTCAAGCGTTCGCGGATTAGAGTGGCCGATCACCTCGGTGCGCAGCCCCATAATGCGCGATAAGCCGGTGCTGTAACAGACGATCAAATCCGCCCCGCCCAACTCAGCGCATTTCGCCACGATTCCGGCGCTGCAACCGGCGCCGATAATGACATCGCCATTTGCCAGCGTTCTTTTAAGTCCGCTCAAGATATCCGCTCTGTTAATCATGACTTAGGTCCAAATCTGTGAGTAAACACGCATGAAATTACCACCCAGCACCTTATGCGTATCGGCTTCATCATAGCCACGCGCAAGCAGCGCTTTGGTCAAATTGGGGAAAAGACGCGGATCATCCAAGCCACGCGGATAATAATAAGGCGGTGGCGGATAATCCTTCGGATCCCATTGTCCCGTTTTGACGAAGTATTCGTAATGCGCCTTTGACGCCTCTCGCATCGAATCGCCGATGTATTCAAAGTCGATGCCGATGCCCACGCAGTCGATGCCGGCGAGATCGGCAATATAATCGACATGTTTGAGCAAGTCATCGAGAGTGGGGCGCGGCTTTTTCGCCACGAAAGGCGGGAAGCCGTTGATGCCGATGACGCCACCCGTCTCGGCGACGCGCTTGATTTGCTCGTCGCTCAGGTTGCGCGGGCTCTCGCAGACAGCTTTCGCCAGATTGTGGCTGAAGACGACCGGCTGCTCGGAGACGTCCATCGCGTCCAATGTGGTCTGAACGCCGGTGTGGCTGCAGTCGACCGCGATGCCGGCGCGATTCATCGCCTTGATCAACCGGCGGCCGAATGCGCTAAGACCAGCGTCATTCTTTTCGAGGCAGCCATCGCCGACGAAGTTCCTCACGTTGTAGGTCAATTGAATGACCCGTACCCCAAGCACATGATAAACGTCCACCAGCTCTATGCTCTGCTCAAGCGGCAGCGAATTCTGAAAGTGGAAGAGGATGCCCAACCTGCCTTCAGCTTTCGCTTGGCGGAAACCGGCGACATCGGTGACGTGTATGAGCTCGTGGCTGCGCTCGCGGATGATGTTCAGCCAGTCTGCGATGCGCCTGACCGCTTCGCCGCAATTATGATTAGCCGCCAGCGATGGCGCGACCACGGTGACGCCACCCTCAACATAATACGATGTATGCTCTGGCGATTGCGTCAGCAGCGGGCAAGTCCCATCAAAGACGATCGCTTCTTCATGCACGCGCTTGTAGTCGTCCAAGTTTATCCGCTCCTCGTCGTCTATGATCTGCCGCGACCATAGAGCGGAAGAAAGCGCGCCGGCGGGCTGATGCCGAGGACGGTGTCATTGTGCCAGTCGATTTCGCAGCGCTCCCCGCCGACCACTTCTGTGATCTTTTCCCGACGCGATGGCAGCCAAACTTTCACGACTGAATCCGGCGCCAGCGTTGACAGGCTGATGTAGCCGTCTATTACAACGTCTTCGGCGGACGACTGCGCCATGTCGTTGATCTGAATGGAGACGGCGGCTGGCGACGCCCAGGATGGGACGCGCAACTGCAAAGACGCCGCTTGGTGAAGGCGCAGGGTGATCGGATCGGGACCGGGCGGCGGGCAGGTCAAGGCATAGGCGTCTGTTGATTTGGAATAGAGCAGATCAATGCGGACCGTATTATTGCGCACATCGGCTATCGCCTCCCAAGCCTCGCAGATAGCTTGCAGCGCGCCGCCTACTAGGTCGGCATTGACCTGGTAGGCTTCTTCCGGATACGAGATAAGGTCGCTGATCCCCCCAAAGCAGAAGCCGCCGCGCGCGCGCCTCGCTACGTCGCCGTAGCGCGTCTCGTCATCATCCTCGCGCCCGTCAGCTTCCCGAACCCATGCTGTGTCGACGACTTGTGATGCCAAGAGATGATTGCGCAGCATGATATCGGCATCTTCGAAATAACCCGGGAAGCCAGCCTGCCCGAGAAGCAGCGCCGCTTCGATGAGGTCGCCGGTATTATTGGCTTCACCACGGTTGATGTCGAAGCCGGCGTATCCCGCCGCCCGCAATGGCTCCGCGAGCCAGGGCGCCCAACGAAACTCTTTCACCCAGCCGTAACTGCTGCGGAAGGGGCGCATGCCAACATCATAAGCGCGGCGCGCGCCTGCTACAATCGATTCATCGCCAACCAGGATACCGTAATCGATAAGACCTGTGATTGTGCCGGTAATGGAATGCATGTGCGTTCCGGCGGCTTCCGCGATCGTTCCATCGGCGTCAAAGGCGAATTCGAGATTATCGGCGGCGAAACGGCTCGCCAACTCCAGCGCGATATCATCGGCGGAGAGCCGATAATACTGAACCAGGGGGCGAATGAGCCGGCCCGTAGTCGCCGGCGGCGGCGCCAAGGTGCCGTTGAAGGCCTTCGTCCAGCCTTCTCGACCGAGACTCTCGCCGGGGAAGCGAGCGCCGTCTCCAACTGCCTCGTGGATTGAGCGGCACAAGCGGCGCAGCGCCCGCTCCGCCTGCCCGTCGCCTCGCCAATTCCAGAGCGCGAGCAAACCAAGCGCCACTTCGCGACAGTTGTGCATCGCGGCGACATCCGGCTGCCAGGGTGTGGCGCTGTTCCAGGGCAAACCAGACGGGTGACGCTCGAGGCTGTCGTAAAGCTGCTGTGCAAGCGCGTCATAGATTCCGGTTTCGTCAGGCAATTCAATGATCCGCGAACAGCGGCCGAGCGCATCCATAAAGCGACCGGCAACATGGGGAGAGTCGAAAGGTCCGTGCCGCATGCATGCCGGCTCTTGGATGAGTTCGTAATGGAAGAATGGCAAATAGCCCTGGCGCTCATCAAGATTGTTGATAATGAATTCAAAGCCCAAGGCCAGATGACGCTTTAGATCAACTTCCCGGCTTCGGTCATACACAGCGTTTCGCCGCTCCCGATTGCTGTCTTTCGCTAGAGCCTTCCCGCCGCCCATTGGATGCCGCGGCTGATGACGCGGCGGAAATTCGGATTCTCATACGCATTGTGGTCGTGCCCGGACTGGAAGCAGAAGACGCGCGCATGCTTGTAGCGCCGCGTCCAAGCGATGCTGCGCATGCTTTTGGGATCCTCAGTGATCAGGAGGATTTCGCTGTCGCCGTCCGGCTCTCCCACGATGTAAGTTTCGTCCTGCATCGTCCAGTCGTTCAGCCCTTCAGTGATTGGATGATTCCGATTAGCGACCTGGATGCTGAGGTTGATGTCCATGTGTACGCGCCAACTGGGCGCCTGTAAGCCGACCAAGCGCGCCCAAGGCGGCCAATCCGGATAAGCCAATAGCGCATGGTGCAAAATGAAAATGCCTTGCTCGCTGTCGCCCAGGGTATCCAGCGCCGCCTTTGACGCTTCGTCGGCCGGGCTGCCCGAGCTGCCGGGCGTCTCCTGATGAAAATTGAAGAACAGCAGCACATCATATTCGGCGCGCCGCTCGCCAATATCGGCGGCGAAATCTTCCATGTGCTGCGGATAAAAGTCGATTTCAGTCAAGCTGCGGAAGGCGGCATGAAACGCGGGCACATCAAAAGGATGCTTGCCGGTGATCACGGCGGTCTTAATCTTTCCCTCTGTGGAACCCATGCTCATCAACCCTCCCTCGCTTGATTCAATAATTCCTGGACCTTGACTGGCTGTCCCGTGCGGCTGCTTTCGATGACGGCGAAGATCAGGGCGGCCGACTGCAAATTGTCCTCAATGTTCGTCTCCATCGTTTCGCCGCCATCCAGCCACTGCGCGAATTGTTCAACAAGCCGGCTGTTTTTCCACTTGCGCCCTGGCAACAGCGGCAGCGGCTCGCCTTCGCCTTCCAACTTAGTCACTCGCTGCCTCGACGGATCATAAGGAAAGCGCTCCAGGCGGCGCGCATTTAGCACCAGCGTGCCTAATTCACATTCGGCCCGAATCGTCTCTTGCTCCCAGTATTTCAATCCGACAGCGTTTGTGCAAGCGCCCTCGAAGAATGCGCGGCGCCCGTTCTCAAATCGCATCATAACCAGAGCCTGCGAATCACCGGCGTATTCGCCCCAGGGCGGGTTCCATGATTGGGCGTAAATCGTATCACAGTGGGCGCCTGCCAGGTCGGCGAGCATATCGAGCTGATGCACCGCCCCCTCGATCATCAAGGGATGAGGGATCTCGTGCCGAAAATCGCCCCAGCTGCCCCGCTGCCGCAGATCACAGGTGAGATGACAGACGAGATAATCGAGCGCGCCGTAACGCCCTGAGCGCAATTCCTCGCGGAAGCTCGTCTTGTCCTGGTCGAAGCGGTGGCTCATCGTCACGCCCATCTTCGCGCCCGCCCGCTTGACTTTGTCCGCGATACGCACTGACGCGGCCAAGGTATCGGCGATTGGCTTTTCCGAAAGGATGTGCAGGCCATGCGCCAAAGCGAGGTCAACGACCTCTTCATGGCGCGCCGGCGGTACAACGATCGTGCAGAAATCAGCCTCGTTCTCCGCCATCGCCTTGCCCGCGTCTGTATAGCATTGCTCGGGCGTCAAACCCAGCGTATTCCGCGCCACGGACAGCGCCGCGGGGTTGATATCGACAGCGGCGACCACTTCGATCAGCCCGTCAGCGATATTCGGCGGCAGCGCGACTTCGCACCAATGGCGACCCATCCCGCCCAAGCCTATATGAATCATTCGGTATGTCATTGGTGATTGCGCCTCCGCATTCGTGGTTCGCCAGGTTTACCCCCGCAAGCCGCCAACCGTCAGGCCCGCAATGAAGCGCCGCATGAGTAGTAGATAGACAATAATCATCGGCCCGGTCGATATAATCGACGCGGCGAACATTGTAACGTGATCCTGGCGGAAACCGGCCGGCTTGAGCGTGGTGATGGCGTAGGCGATCGTGTACTTGTCTGGCGCCTGGAGGAACACAGCCGGCAGCAAGAGATCGTTCCAACTCCAAAGGAAGGCGAAGATGAGCACGGTGAGCACACCGGAGCGCGCCAATGGTACCATGATATGACGGAAGACCCCAAATTCACTGGCGCCTTCGACTCTTCCGGCGTCGCCGAGTTCTTCCGGCAGCGTTAGAAAAAACGAGCGCATCAGCAGCGTTGGAACTGGCAGGAAGGTCGCTGTTGTCGTCAGAATCACCGCCGTGCGCGAATTGGCCAAGCCCAGGTGGCGCACGACGCGCGTCAGGGGCTCGAGGTAAGAGAAGACCGGCGTCACAATCGCCATCATAATCAGCAATAGAAGCAAGCGCCGGCCGGGAAAATCCAGCCGCGCAACCGCATAACCCAGCATCGTCGCCAACAAGCCTATCAACACGGTGACCGACCCCGATACAGCGAGGCTGTTATAGACAAAGGCGCTGAAATTGGCGCCCGTCCAGGCGTGGGTGTAATTCTCGACATGGAGCCGGTCCGGCAGCGCCAGCGAATCCATCGTGATTTGCGTGTTGGTCGAGAAGCTCGCCATCAAGACCCAAGCCGAGGGAAATACAAAGGGCAGCGCCAGTAATGTGACCAGGGCGTAAAGGGCGTAGCGCGTCAGGTTTGTGGGCAGCATGCGCTTGCTCGCTCAGTCCTTTGGCGCCGTGCGCTCTCTGAACCACAGAAAAGCGGACACGATCCCAATAACCAGCAGCAATAGTATGACGCCGAGCGCGGCTGCCTCGCTGGCGTTATAGCCCATTCGCGCCTTCTTGAAGATGAGCGTGGGCAAGATTTCCGTCGAGTAATAGGGACCGCCCAAGCCCGGCGTCGTCAATGGGAAGACGACGGCGAAAGGCGTCAAGCCAACGATCAGCATGATCGTCATGACGAAGGTGGCGACATCGCGAACACTGGGAATGGTGATATAGCGGAAGACTTGAATTTCCGATGCGCCGTCGACTTTGGCGGCGTCATAAAGAGAACGATCGATCTGTTGAATGGCGGCGGTGAAGACGATGTAGCAGAAGGCGGTCTCATGCCATACGAACACGCCCATCGCCGCGTAAATCGCGATCTTGCCATCGCCCAGCCACTGCGGTTTGACATCGGTGAAACCCAAGGCGTGGATCACCTGGTTAATCATGCCATAGCTGGGATCGTAAACGCGGGTGAAGAGCGCGGCCGCCACCGCCATCGAAAAGAAATAGGGAACGAAGAAGGCGAAACGAAACAGAGGCTTCGGCCGCAGGTTGGTATCTTCCACCAGCGCGGCGGCGACCAAGCCGATAATCGTTGGCACCAATAGCCCGACCACGCCCCATAAGAGGCTGTTCTTGATCGCCTGCGAGAACGGATAATTATCGGTCGCCCGCGCGAAGGTCTTGAAGCCGACGAAGCCGCCCATATCCGGGCTGATGCCGTCCCATTTATAAAAGCTCAGCCCGATCGTCTGCAAGGCAGGATAGAAGACGAAGATGCTGAGCATGATAATGGCGGGTGTTGCCAGCAGAGCCGCCAACAGCCACTGCTCCCGCGTTCTTGATGAGGCGGATCGCCAGGCGTCGAGCGGATGCGGGAACAGCTTTGAAGCAAGGGCGAACATCTGCGCCTTCAAAATCTTGTATGCCGGGCAAAAGGACTGATCCCAACCCAGCCAACGCGGGCTGAGCTCAGTCAATCGCTGGCGCTAGAGCAGATCGCTGCGATCCTCTGGCACCTGCCCGTCTTCAATGTCGCGTTCCCAGGCGTCCTGGACTTGCTGCGCCCATTGCGCGGGTGTGATGCTGCCAGCCAGGATGCCGCCCAAGCCCTGCTGGTAGGCATCTTGCGAGTTCTGTGGCAGCCAGCCAAAGATCAATAGCGACGACTCTTCGCCGGTGATAATCGGCAGGCGTTGAATCTGAGGGATCGCCAACTCGCCGAATGCTTTCGTCGCCAGGAGGTTCCCCCGTTCGAGCAGGATCTTGGCGCCCGTGCCCTTGACGCAGAAATCGAGGAAGAGCGCGGCCGCGTCCGGGTCTTGCGCCGCCGCCGGGATGACCATCGCTTCGGTCTCGCCTGTACACCAAATCGGTCCGCCGCCGGGACCGGGCATCGTCAGCATATCCCAGTCGTCATCAAACTGTCGCTGCATCTCGGAATAGAACCAGGTGCCGGTCACGTTTAGAGCGGCCGCCCCCGAGATGAAGCGCTCGTTGCCATCATCCTGCGTGATCGACAGCACATCGGGGTCGAGCAAGCCGGCATTGTAGATGTCCAGGATCGCTTGCGCCGCTTCGACGCTCGGCGCGTCGGTGAATTTGCCATCGCCGAAGATAACATCGGTTATGCTACCGGGACCGCTAAGCCCGCCGATGCTGGCCCAAAACTGATAATGAATCATCTGAATCTGGCTGAAGCCTCGGTGGCCGTTGGTCAGCGGAATCAAACCGGCCGCCTTGAATTTCTCCAGCATGGCGATGAATTCTTCCCAGGACTGCGGCTCGCCGACATCAAAACTCTCCAGCACAGATTTGCGGTAGGACGCGCCACAGATCTCATAGTAGAGCGGCAATGTCCAGAGCTGGCCGCCGCGCGACGATCGCCGCAGCGCCGCCGCCAGCACCCATTCGTCCCATTCGTACAAATCGCGATAGCCGTCAAGGGGCTGGATCAAGCCGGCTTTGAGCACTGGATCAAGCTTGAGGAACTTCGGATTCTCATTCGAGATGAGGTCAACAGCGCCCGCTTCCATCGCGATGCGCTGCCAGTCGACGCCGACTACCGCCGCTTCGACCTGGCTGAACTCAACTGTGATTTCCGGATGTTCCGCGATGAAAGCGTCTACAACCGCCACAAAATCCGTACCGGGTCCACTCTCGATTTGAAAGCGGAAAGTGCCGGATTCGGGAACCGATTGGGCGAAGGCTGCATTGGATCCGAGGGCGGAGCCGACGGCGCCAAGGCCGATGGTCTTCAGCATTTCACGGCGTGAGATGCCCTTGCTAGAGGTATTCATTCGCAATCTCCCTTAAGAATTATGTTTCAGCCCCTATTTCAGAGGCATAAGAACGGCAATTGTCTATGGAATAATTGAGAGGCGACTCTAACATATACCGAGCGCGCTGTCAAAACAGCCGCTGTCTCCGGAGTGGTGAATTATTGATAGCGCAAAAACCCCCATCCCCGAAGGTCTATGTCTACGTGACCCGGCCCCTTGCCGTAGTGCAGTGTCTACGCGCACCCCACAAGGAGGGAAGGGGAGTCTTTC
>JAPPFH010000103.1 GCA_028875185.1 Chloroflexota bacterium
GCACTTGGAGTTGCTTGTGATTGGCACATCGAAGCATCCATATCCAATCGGATTAAACCTGTCCTGTCCTCAGTCCTTGTGGGGCGCGCGTAGACACTGCGCTACGGCAAGGGGCCGGGTCACGTATACATAGACCTTCGGGGATGGGGGATTGTCGCGGCATCAATAATTCACTACGCCATATGTCCTTGGCGCTTGCGCCCGACTCCAATGGATAGTAAAATGCCTCCAGCGAATGCGGCTTGAGGAGAAGCGTATGAAAGCCTTGGGGGCGGTGGCGTTGGTGTTAGTTATTCTGCTGGGCGGCGGCGCCATCACATCCAATTTGCTTTCATCCGACCTGGCGATACAGCAAACGACCGACCCCAGCGGGGATTTTCTCACTGCCACGCCCGATCAAGCGGTCGCCTTCATCCTGGTCACTGGATTCATCATCTTTAATGTCTTGGGCGCTGGCTTGACGCTCTTGATTGTTTTCTGGCTGCTGAATCGTCAAGTGACCGCTGTCCGCCAAGAATCCAGCAGCTGATTTCTCCCGGCAGCCGCCGCCCCTTCGCCCAGCCATGAGCCTTTGATGACCGAAGGCGAACCAAGCTCCCGCCAAGCGCAAAAGAAGCTGGTCATCGCGGTCGCGGTTTTGGCTGGCTTGGGATTCAGCCTCGTTCTGGCTCTGGCGATCAGCGCGAGCCCGTCAAGCAATTCCGCCCCCATCGATAGCGGTTCATACGCCGACGCCCTGAATACAGCACTGACCGGCGCGGACGCTGACATCGGCGAGCGGCTGATTAATGAAACTGACTGCGCCACTTGTCATTTGACCGGCGATGGAAGTACGGCGCCGCGTTTCGCTGGGCTGGCATCGGTGGCAAGCGCGCGCCGGCCGCCGCTCACAGCCGACCAATATCTCTACGAAGCCATCGTGTTTCCAGCGGCGCATCTGGTTGACGGCTACGTCAACGCCATGCCCAACGATTATGGCGAACGCTTTTCCCTCGCCGACCTCGGCCACATGATCGCCCACTTTTTGACGCTTACTGAATGAGAAAACAGCAATGCGACCCTCGCATTTCGCGTAGACCTTGGCCGCCGGCACAGAGATTGCTTTATGCCTTGGGAAGTTCTCATGCAGCTGGAATCCGCGCTTCTGAGATGTGGAACGGAAGTGATCCGACATCAAGCGCAGAAGATAATCTTTGCAGTCTCTGTGTTCTCTGCGATGCCTCTTTTCCCCCGTGGCGCAGAGATTAGGGAATTGGATCGACCGACATGAACCTCGACACCTTCACCATCTCCGCCCTTGCGGACGAATTTCAGGAAACGATTATCGGCGGCCGCATTCAAGATGTGATTGATGTCGACGCGCTAGGGATCGGGCTTGAAATCTACGCCAATCGAATGCGGCGGTATCTCTATCTCAGCGCCGACTCCCATCATCCGCGTCTGCACTTAGTCGATGCCAAGCTGCGCCGAGGCATTTCCAAGCCGACTCAACTGGGCTTGCTGCTGCGGCGCTATGCCGAGGGAGGCTTGCTCACGCGTGTGACGCAGCCAGCTTGGGAACGGATTCTCGAACTCGAGATCGAAGCGCGGGATGACCGATTGCGCATCATCGCCGAGTTAATGCCGCGGCGCGCCAACATTCTCCTTGTCCAAGACGGGATAATCTTGGATTGCCTGAAACGTGTGGGTCCAGAAGAGAACCGCTATCGGCTCAGCTTGCCCAATCATGAATATATTCCGCCGCCTCCCATTCGCGGTCAAATGGATCCGGCAGCGGTTACCGAAGCTGACATACAGAACTTGCTCGCAAGCGTGGAAAAAGAATCGACGCAAATCAGGCGATTGCTGCCCGGGCGAATCCTAGGCCTGAGTCCCCTGCTGGCGCGCGAGATCGCCTTCCGCGCGACCGGCGACCCCGGGGCGCGCGCGGCCGACGCCGACGCGAGCCAATTTTTTGCGGCATTTAGAGATGTCATGGCGCCACTCTTGCAGCGGCAGTGGCAACCCGGATTCGGCGCCATCGAAGGCCTGCCCGAAGCTTTCAGCGTATTTCCGCTGACTCACATAACCTGGCGCGGTACGGAGACCGTCAGCGCGGCGCTGCAAAGCTGCTTAAGTGCGATAACTGGCGCTGATGCCTACAAAGAAGCCAAGAAGCCGGTGCAAGCGGCAATCGACGATACCAAAACGAAGCTGCGGGCGAAGATCGAATCTCTGCGGCGGGGATTACGCGATGAGGGAGAGCTGCAGCGCCTAAGGCAGGCGGGCGAACTGATACTTGCCTACCAGTATGCGCTTGCGGCCGGGCAAGCCGAGCTGCGCGCCCACTATGACATGAATGGACCAGAATTGGTGGTCGCGCTGGATCCTGATCAATCGCCGCTGGAGAACGCGCAAGCCTATTTTCGCCGCTACGAAAAAGCCAAGTCAGCGGCGGAAGCGCTGCCCGCGCTGATTCGTGAAACGCGACTGGAGTTGGACTTTGCCGATCAGTTGGAAAGCGACTTGGAGGCGGCCGCCAACTGGCCAGAGATTGATGACGTGATTCAGATTCTGCAATCGCGCGGTCATTGGGTTGGCGCGCGTCTCAAGCGAATCGGCGGCGGCGGGCGCGGCGGTCCCTTGCGCCTGGTCAGCCGCGACGGCTATGTAATCTGGGTGGGACGCAACAGCAGGCAGAATGAGCAGGTCACATTCAAAACAGCCAAGGCCGGGGATATATGGCTGCACGCGCGCGATGTCCCCGGCGCGCATGTGGTCATTCGCAACGATGGCCGGCGGATCAGCGACACGCTGATCACGGAGGCGGCTGCCGTCGCCGCCTGGTACAGCAAGCGCCGGTCTGACGTTAATGTTCCCGTCGATTACACCCGTGTCAAGTATGTCAAGGCGATCAAAGGCGCCGGTCCGGGCATGGTAAGCTATCGCAGCGAATCGACGCTATCGGTTCAACCTCACGACGAATCCATTCTCAATTGATTCACCCGCCGCAATTAGACCTTTGCGGGATAATCCGCCGGGGCGCCCACTGTATTGCAAATTGTAGAGGCTACCCAATGGGTCGCCCGTTACCGCCCAACACCTGCCGAACCGCCAACAGCACTCGCTCCACCGAAATGTCCCGCACGCAAGGGTGGTATTCAAGATTGTCGGCGCGCCAATCCAGGATGCGGCAAGGTCGGCAGGCGATTGGCGCCGTCACCACCGCCTGCCGCCGAGGGTCGCCCCAGGGCGCAAACTCAACTGGATCAGCCGGACCGAATAGCGCAACCGTCGGCGTTTGGACGGCAGACCCAATGTGCATTGCGCCGCTGTCGGGTCCCAATACCACGAGCGCCCGCCGGTAAAGCGCCGCCAGCTGTCCAACGCTCGTGCTTCCCGCCATGCTGATGACAGCCCCGTTCATCCTGGCTCCAATCTCGTCGATGATCGCTTGCTCGCCCGCTGTGCCAGTGAATATGATCTCAGCATCCAATTCTTGCGCGAGACGGTCGGCGACCGCCGCCCATTTTTCCGCGCGCCAGATTTTACTGACGGCGCCAGAGCCGGGATGAATGCAGATAAATGGCGCGCCCGATGGGAGGCCGCAATCAGCCAGTTGCGCCTCGATCGACTCGTGATCTTGCGCCCGAATCGGCAAATCCAGCTGCGGCTCGCGCCTCCTGGCGATACCGGTGAACGCCTCCGCCAAGCGCAGGTTTTGCTCGACGACATGCTGATGCTTAAACGTCTGGGCGGCAGTAAGGAAGGGCGCGACCCCCGGCAGGTTATAACCGATCCGTTGTCTGATGCCAGCCAGCTTAGCCAGCAGCGCGCCCCACCAATGATCGGGGCGCATAATGATGGCGCAGTCATAACCCACCCGCCGCAGCTTCCGCGCCGATTGCAGCGTAAGCAGATAAGCATTGGCGCCCACCGCCGCGCCGCGCCCGAAGCCGGGAAATGGCAGCGTCAGCACCTGGTCAATATCGTCGAAGTTGGCGAGCAATTCCGCGCTAGTGTCTCCACAGAGCACATGAATGCTTAGCGCGGGACGCTCGTTTTTGATCGCCCTGATCGCCGGCGTCGTCAGCAGCATATCGCCAAGGTGATCGGGCCGGATGATGAGCAGTCGATTCGCGTCCGCGGCGCGCGGCGATACCGGCGCCCGGGCGAGCAGCGTGAGGAGAAGATTGCGAAGATGATGTTTCGGCGACGGCTTGCGCAGCGCCGCAGCCATCCTCTGATTGCGGCGCGCCAGCCTTTCCCTATCCAAGTCCCAGCTCCTCGTAAACGCGCAGGAGCCGCGGAATCAGCGTCGACCAGTCGTAATGCATGCTCACTCGCGCTCGCGCCAGCGCGCCCAGTTCACGCCGCCGTTTCTCATCATCGAACAGCGAGACGATCGCCCGGGCAAATGCCGCTGCGTCATCGGCGATGCATAGCGCGCCCTTCACTTCGTCATTCAAGCCGGCCGCGCCTATCGACGTGGAGACGACCGCGCAGCCAGCCGCCATCGCCTCCAGGATTTTCAGGCGGGTGCCGCTCCCCATTCGCAGCGGCGCGATGTAAACGGCAGCCTCATGCAGAAACGGCAGCACCGATTCTACCCAGCCGGTGATGCGCACGCTTTCATGTTCAGCGAGACGCTTTAGCCGCCGATGCGGATTCCGCCCGACGATGAGCAGACCCGCCTGCGGATTGCATTCCCGCACCAAGGGATACACCGCGCTATGAAACCACTCGACGGCGTCAACGTTGGGTCGATAATCCATTTTGCCGCTGAATACCAGCTGGCGTGGCGCGCGCGCCGCTTCCGCCGCCGGCTTGTATTCTGCAACCTGAATCCCATTGGGAATAACGCGCACTGGCGCGCCGCCGTGCTTGAGCAGGAAGCCGCGGTCTTGCTCGCTGACGGCGATAACCGCGTCGACAGCTCGGCAAATCTCCCGCTCATACTGCTGCAAGCGCGCCGATTGTATGGTCGAGTACATGGCCGCTGGAAGCCGCCGCGTCAGGCCCTGATCCACCTGGGCGACAACACGCTGCAATTCGGCTTCCGCGTTCAGCGCGTCATACACGATCTTGGCGCTCGTATTGGAAGCCTCGATCAGGCTTAGGTAACAGCCCAGCTCAATGCCGGAAAACTGAATTAAGTCGTACGCATTCTCCCGCAGAAGCCTGCCCAGCATACGCCGGTACTCCGGGCTTGCCAGCCGGAAGGCTATATCGGCTTGCCCGCTGCCCAGGAGCTTGACGATGCGCTTGAGCTTGCCGTGACGCGGCGTGGCTACGATATGCGCTTCCTCGCAGAGTTCAAAGAGCGGATTTGATTCTCGATCAGGCGCGGTCTCTGCGAAGCTCAAGAGGCTGAGGCGGTGGCCAGCCGCAGCCAGCCCGCGAATGACGCCCATGTTGCGGATGGCTGCGCCCGACTCGCTCGGGTAGGGCAGGTCAGGCGTGAGCAGAAGGATTCTCATCGCAGCCCTCCACCGCCGGCTGTAGGGGCGACTCGGTGAGTCGCCCGCCGGCATCCGCCACCGATTCCGCTCATGTTTGGCCAGTCTAATCGGAATCCGCTCAATTCAGCACCGCGTCATAACACTCGAGTACGCCGCGCGCCGTATCGCTCCAGCGAAAGTCCGCCGCCCGCCGCCGCCCAGCCACCGATTGCGCCTCGCGCCAATCGCTGTCCGACAGCGTTTTCTTCAGCGCTTCGGTAATTGTAGCCGGGTCATTGGGATCAATCAGCGCGCCGACATCACCGACGATCTCCGGCAGTGAGGAGACATGGCTGACGATTGGCGCCGTCCCGCAAGCCATCGCCTCCAGCGCCGGCAAGCCGAACCCCTCGTAGAAAGATGGCGTCACCAGCGCCAGCGCGTGATTGTATAGCGCTGGCAACTGCGCGTCGCTGACGCCCTGCTTGATAATCATATCGCCCGCGAGCCCCACCGATTCGAGATCAGCCATGAGCTTTTCGTAGTGCCAACCAGCGCGGCCGACTATGACCAGCTTCGGCGCATCTGGCAGCTCATGCTTGAGATCGCGATAGGCGCGCGCCAATCCCACAAGATTCTTGCGCGGTTCCAGCGTGCCAACGAAGAGGACGAATTCAGACGGCAGGCCCAGCTCGCGGATGATCGGCGCTGTTGCCCGGCGCGGGAGCGGCTTGAAAGATTCGTCAACGCCATGCAGTTGAACCGAAATCTTGTCGGCGGGCACATCGAGCATGTCGATGAGGTCTTGTTTAGTCGCCTGGCTGACCGACAGGATGTGATCGGCGCGCTTCACCGACTCGCGCATTTGACCATGATAATAGCGCCGGCTGTCGGCGGTGAGATATTCCGGATAATGGATGAAACTGAGATCGTGCACCGTGATGATGTGGCGGCGGCCGCCGCGCATCGGCGCGATGAAGTCCGGGCTGTGCAGCAGATCGAAACGGTGGCGCCACAGCTCCAGCGAGAGCGCCAGTCTTTCCCAGGCGTAATGCGGCGGCGTCCATGTTCTGGCTGACGAAAAGCGCTTCGACAGGCGCGTGCTGGACTTTCGGCTCTGGAGTATTGTGATTCTGTGCGCGGGTTGCAACTCTTCGAAAGCGCTGACGATCTCCCTGATGTATCTACTGGTGCCGCCAACGCGATAGTGGATCAGGCGAGCATCGATTCCGATATGTGCCATTTCGCCAGTATAGCGGTATCATTAGGCGCACGCTAGCGGCAACCGCCACCTGTGGGCAACCCTAAGGCGTAGCCCGCCATACACGCAATCTGTAGGGGCGAGCGACCTGCAGTGTCCACGCGCAGCGGTGGCTCGCCCGCCACACCAAGTAATCTGTAGGGGCGACACTTGTGTCGCCCTCCCGCCAATCCCAACCCGTAGGGGCTACCCATTGGGTCGCCCTAAAACAGCCACAATAGGACGAAACCATGACCCAAACCGACGTACTCACCCTTGGCGAATCGATGATGCGCTTGACGCCGCCCGGTTTCCTGCGTATTGAACAGACGCGATCCTTCGACATTTGGGTGGGCGGAACCGAGTCGAACACGGCGGTCGGTCTGGCGCGGCTGGGCATGAATGCCGCCTGGCTGTCGCGATTGCCGGCGACGCCGATGGGTCGTTACATCAGCAATCGCGTCGGGCAATATGGCGTTGATGTGAGCAATGTGGTCTGGGCGAATGAAGAGGAACGGCTGGGCATCTATTTCCACGAGAAGGCGCAGGCGCCGCGCGCCAGCGAAATCATATACGACCGCCGCGATTCGGCGATGAGCCGCATGAAGCCCGAAGACTTGCCCGAGGGCTTGTTTGAGACGGGCGGCGCCCGCCTCTTGCACCTCACCGGCATAACGCTGGCGATCAGCGAAAGCGCGCGCGAAACGGCGCAGGCGGCGATCGAGCGGGCGAAGGCGGCCGGCTTTCGCGTCAGCTTCGATACCAATTATCGCAGCAAACTCTGGAGCGGCGCCGAAGCGGTGGAGCGCTGCGAGCACGCATTGTCGCGGGCCGATGTGATCTTCTGCCCCTTGGGAGACTATCAGGTGATGTACGGCGAAGCAAACGCGGCGGACGCAATCGAGGCGCTCTCCGAGAAATACCCGGCGTCCTTGATTGTCATGACCTTGGGCGCGGACGGCGCGCAAGCCCGCGCCCCCGAGGGCGAGACCCTGCGGCAGCCGGCGATATTGGCGGGCGAAGTTGGGCGCATCGGCGGCGGCGACGCCTTCACCGCCGGTTTCCTTTACGCCTGGCTGACCTTCGGCGATATTGAATTAGCGCTGAAGTGGGGCGTGGCGATGTCGGCGCATAAATATACCATTCCCGGCGACTTGCCGCTGGTGGATCGCGCTGCCGTCGCCGCTCTGGTCGCTGGCGCGGCGGGCGGCGGCTTGATCCGTTGAATGCGGCGCTTTCGGTGACGCGCGGTTGAATTGAGCAAGTGTATAGACAGTGTGTGGATAGGTGGGGGTAGCCCATAAGATTCTTTCACCACAGAGGAATCGAGGCAACTCAGCGAGCACAGATGGGACGACCCAATGGGTAGCCCAGACCGGTTGGGATTGTGGAGGCGCAGGTGGCGGGGAGAGGATTAAGCGAGTGAGGCATCTGGCGCGCAAGCATCCAATCTCCTATAATCGGCAGCTTATGCCCTAGACAGAAAACACGCCTGCCGATGACAATTGCGGAAACCGATAAACGCCACCCCTTCATCCGTCTGCTGAATTACGCCTCCGCCTACAAGCGGCGCGTGGCTTTGGCGACAGTCTATTCGGTGCTGGGCAAGCTCTTCGATATCATGCCGCCCTTGCTGATCGGCATGGCGGTTGATATCGTCGTGCAGCGGGGTGACTCGCTGCTGGGCCGCCTGGGCGTTGCCGATCTATCCGCCCAGCTGCTCATCCTCGGCTTTATCACGCTGATCGTCTGGACGCTGGAATCGGTATTCGGTTACATCCAGCGCACCTACTGGCGCAACCTGGCGCAATCGCTGCAGCACGACCTGCGCGTCGACGCTTATGATCATGTCCAGCACTTGGAAATGGCTTACTTCGAGGATCAGAGCACCGGCGGCTTGATGTCCGTGCTCAATGACGACATCAATCAACTGGAGCGCTTCCTCGATATCGGCGCTAGCGATGTGGTGCAGATCCTGACGACCGTCATCGTCATCGGGGGAATCTTCTTCTTCCTGGCGCCGAGCGTCGCCTGGATGGCGGCGATCCCCATTCCATTGATCATCTGGGGGTCTTTGAGGTTTCAGGAGATGTTGGGTCCGCGCTACAGCGCCGTGCGCGAACAGGTGAGCATGATCAATCATCACTTGTCCAACAGTTTGAGCGGCATCGCCACCATCAAGAGCTTCACAGCCGAGGATTACGAAGCCGAGCGGCTGCGCATCGAGAGCGATGAATATGTCGAGCGCAATCGGCGGGCGATACGCTTGAGCTCGGCGTTTACGCCTTTGATTCGCATGGCGATCGTCTGCGGTTTCATCGCCATCACCATAGCTGGCGGGCAATTGGCATTGAGCGGCGCGCTGGATGTCGGCGCGTACAGCGTGCTGATCTTCATGACGCAGCGTTTGCTTTGGCCGCTGACGAAACTGGGCGAGACCTTCGATCAATATCAGCGCGCCATGGCTTCGACCAATCGGATCCTAGATTTGCTCGCCATCAAGTCGAACGTCAACGATGGAAGCCGTCGCCTGCCGCTCAGCCAGGTGCGCGGGCATATGCGCCTGGATGATGTCGAATTTGCCTATAGCGATGGACGCGAGGTCATCAGGGGTTTGACGCTTGATGTGCCGCCCGGCGATACGGTGGCGATCGTAGGGGCGACCGGCGCCGGCAAGAGCACGGTCATCAAGTTGCTGTTGCGCTACTATGATGCCACTGGCGGCTGCGTCACGCTAGATGGTTACGATCTTCGCGCGCTCAAACAAGAGGACATTCGGAGCGCCATCGGTTTGGTCAGCCAGGATGTATTTCTTTTTCATGGGACGGTGCGCGAGAATATTGCCTACGGCCGCAATGGCGATGTGCCCGATGAGTTGATTGCGGAAGCGGCGATGATCGCGGAAGCGCATGAATTCATCGCCGAGCTGCCGCAGGGCTATGACACCATCGTCGGCGAGCGCGGGCAGAAGCTGTCAGGCGGCCAGCGGCAGCGCTTGTCGATCGCGCGCGCCGTGCTCAAAGACCCGCCGATTCTGATCCTGGATGAAGCGACCTCGTCCGTCGACAACGAGACGGAAGCGGCGATACAGCGCTCGCTGGAGCGCATCGTCGTCGGTCGGACGACCATCGTGATCGCCCATCGGCTGTCGACGGTGCGCAATGCCGACATGATCTACGTGCTTCAAGACGGCCAGCTGCTTGAGAGCGGCCACCACGATGACTTGCTGCTGCTGGATGGTCTCTACGCGTCACTTTGGCGGGTGCAGACGGGCGAGCTTGTGCTTGCCGGGGCGATTCACTAGCGCGCGGCCGCCAGGAGCCTGTCGACGACAAGCATGTTGTCCACGGCATCGGCGGGGGCGAAGCGCGGCGGCCGCCCGGTGAGCAGGGCGTCGGCGAAATCTTCGACCATCAGCTGATATTGATCGACAGCGGGAATGATGTGTTCGATGTAGCTGTCTCCCTGCCGATGCCGAACGATGGCGTCAGCGGCTTTGTCGATGACGAAGCTCTGCGGCACGGTGATCATGCCTTCGCTGCCTTTGAGCGTGTAGGTGTGCTGGCTTTGGGAGCGCAAGCCGCAATCGAAGCAGCCGAGGACGCCGGAGGGAAAATCAAGCGTGCAGAGCGCCGTCTCATCGACCTTGCTGCGCTCGCCGATACGGGCGAAAGCCGAGACGCGCTCCGGCTCTTCGCCGGTCATGAAGCGCATCAGGTTGACACAGTAACAGCCGACATCCATCAGCGCGCCGCCAGCCAACGTTTTGCTCAAACGAATGTTGGCTTCGTCAGAAATGGGAAAGGTGAAACTGCTGTTGATGATTTGCAATTCGCCGATGCCGCCGGCCGCCAGAATTTCCTTTACTTTGGCGTGCTGGGGATGAAAGCGGTACATGAATGCTTCAGCCAGGGGGACCTTATGTTTCTCGAAGGCGTCAACGATGCTTTGGGCTTCGGGCGCATCGCTGGCGAAGGGCTTCTCGCTGAGCGTCGGGATGCCGGCTTCGGCGCATTTGACGCTCCACTCGGCGTGCATGCTGTTGGGCAGCGGATTGTAAATCGCGTCAATGTCGCCATCGGCGAGCAGCTCTTCGTAACTGCCGCAGGCGCGCGGTACGCCATGCTGTGAAGCCCAGGCTCGGGCGCGCTCAAGCGAGCGGCTGGCGACGACGGCGACTTCGCCGTTTCGCGAGGCTTGAATCGCGGGGATGACGCGTCTTCCGATTCGGGCTGTGCTCAAGACGCCCCAGCGGATTTTGTCGGCCATGTCTGGCTCCTATGTAGAATCAAGTCAATACTGCTGATTGCAAATCTATTGCCAGCATGGGAGAGCCACCGGGTCGCGTAGACGCTGACCGTCGCTCGCCCGTACAATTGCGCTCCGACGGGCGACCTGCTAGGTCGCGCCTACAAATTCGACTTAAATTCAGTTACAGCCATTTGTCGATGATTGTAGCGAGTTTGCCGTTTTCTTTCAAAGCAGCGAGCGCGCTGTCCACGAGCTTCCAGGCGTCAACGCGGTCGATGCGAATGGCGATGGCGTATGGCTCGTGAGTGATGTATTCATAGCGCGCCCCCCATTCAGCCCGCGCGCGCAGATAGAGCCGCAGGGTGGTGGCGTCCACGATGGCGCTATCGGCGAGCCCAAGGCGCAGCGCGTCCAAGGCGTATTCGGGCAGCTCGTAGGGCAGCCGCTGAAGAGCGCGGTCCGCTCCTTCCCAGCCGCGGATCTGGCTGTCGGCATTGCTGGCATATTCGTAGGCGATGCGCGGTTTCGCTGGCGATTCAAGATTCGAATCCCGGCCGGTGGCTGCCGTTACAGTGACAAGACCATTGTCGAAATAAGAACCCGTATAGCGCAGCTCTTGCGTGCGCGCAGGATCAATTCGCAGCGCCGATATGAGGAGATCGACTTGACCGCTAATGAGCGCGTCATGCAAGGCATAGAAGCCGATATTCAGGAAGCGGACCGGCATTTCAAGCTCGGACCCGATGGCTTTGGCGAGGTCGATGTCCAAACCGCGGACGGACTCGCCATCATCAAGAGCGAAGGGCGGGAAGCTGGCGTCGAGGCCGACGACAATCTCGCCCCCCGGAAAGGCGCGATTAATGTTTGGCGGCGCATTCCGATGAATGAGCAGGCTGGCAAGTATGAGCGCGGCAGCAAGGGCAAGCGGGATTGCCAGGCTTAAGATTTTCCGGCGTGTTAATCGGCGCTGGGTGGCAGCAGCCATGGGCGCTCGCTCCTTTTCCAGCCGCGGGCGTAATCTTGTAGGGCGAAATAAATCGGCTTCTCCCGGAAATCGGCGCTCATCAAGGTGAAATTATCGGGATAGCTGAGTAAATCGGCGGGATAGCGAAGCGCCCAGACGCAGAGATTCTCAACCCAATCCCAATGTGCCGCGGCATATTCGAAGGCTTGGATTGTATAGGCGGAACGTTGCGAGGGGCGGACGGCGCCGGACCAGCGGGGATGGTCATTCCAGCCGAATTCGGTGATGAAGGCCCGCTTGGCGCCATCGCCATTGGCGATCAAAACCCGGCGCAGGAGCTCGGCGCGGCGAAAGTTCAGGCGCTGGGGCGCTGGCGCGGCGGCGGGCGGCTCGCGGAAGCCGTAGGTGTGAATCGCCAGGGCGTCAAAGTAAGGGCTTGCGCCAGCTTGATACATTGCGCTGAGGTACTCGATTTCGTTTAATCCAGCGGCGCTGCCCGCGGCTTCCAGGGTGGGCGCCAGGGCGCCAGCGAGGACTTGCGCGTCAGGGTTTGCCGTTTTGATTTGCTGGTAGCTGTCGCGCAGCAAGCGGGTGTAGGCGGCTGGGTCGACCGGTCGATAACCCCATTCAAAACTGACGTTCGGCTCGTTCCAAATGATGATCGCTTGTATTGCCTCTCGGTAGCGGGCGGCAAAGGCGCCGGCATAGCGGGCGAAATGGTCGAAGGATGCTTCGGGCAGAAAGTTGAGAGTGGTGGGCGAATCTGAGCCGCTTGGGCGCGCCCAAGCCGGAACGAGCCCAAGGCGGGCGATGACGTTTATGCCTTGCCGCCGCGCATGGCGGATTATCCGGTCGGCATGAAACCAGCTATAGTCACCGGGTTGCGTTTCGGCATAAGCCCAGGGAAAGAATTGCACGATGGTGGCGGCGCCCAACTCGCGCGTGAGTTGCAGGGAGCGCTTGATTTTCGCTTCTTCCACTTCGTTTTCAAGCAAAGTGTGGACGCAGAGGCGCGGCTGGGCAGTTTCGACTGTCTGCTGCTCACCCAAGGGGACGGATTCTGAAGCCGGGCGGGGCAGGGCAAGGGCAATCGCAATCGCGAGAAGGGCGATGAGGATAAAGAAGCGCTTGCGATGTTTGGCAAGGTGGATCACTTATTGACCTTCAGCGAATACGGCGCAGTTTTTATTCACCACCGAGAACACAGAAGTAGTTCCAAGCAAGCAATGAGAAAAATTGCAGCATGGAAGAATATACCCAAAATAATCAGAATGTTGTAGGGGCGAGCCGGTGGCTCGCCCACTCTTGCCATAGATTGCTGGTCAGTTTTCGCATGACTAACTTGGATTCACTGAGTTTTATGTTTAGCGAACTGATGCTGCCGTTGGAGTGAAGGCATTTCATGCGAGACGGGATAGATGACATTGCATCTGCAATCAGATACAATAACGAGAGTTGCGTGGCTCACTCACTATAAAGTTGATGGTCGCGAAGGCGCAAGCGGAATGTCGGATTTTTCTCAGCAAGCAACCATATCGGATGATGGACTGTGCCGCAGCGAATCATAGCGATGTGGTCGGGGCCGCGCAATATCTCAACGGCGATGATGCGCGCTTGGGAGAGCCGCGCCGATACGCGAGTCATCGATGAGCCGTTTTACGCGCACTACTTGGCGCGCACCGGGTATGATCATCCGGGTTCCGATGAGGTCATCCGCTGCGGCGAGACCGACTGGCGCGAGGTCGTCAGGGCTTTGGTTGCGAATGGCGGCGCGACGCCGATCTTCTTTCAAAAGCATATGTCGCAGCACATGCTGGCGCATATCGACAGAAGCTGGCTGGGACGGGTCGCCCACTGCTTTTTGATTCGCGATCCGCGCCGAATGCTGCTGTCGTTCGCCAAGGTCATTCCCAATCCGCGGCTTGATCAGACGGGGCTGCCGCAGCAGGTGGAGATATTCAACACGGTTCGGGAGGCTAACGGAGCGGTTCCGCCGGTGATTGCGGCGAAGGATATCTTGCTGGCGCCGGAGCGAGCGCTGCGAAAGCTATGCGCAGCGCTGGATGTGCCTTTTGACCGGGCGATGCTTCGTTGGAAGGCGGGGCGGCGGGAGAGCGACGGCGTTTGGGCAAAGCACTGGTATGGCGCAGTTGAAAGGTCGACCGGCTTCGCGCCTTATGAAGAAGATGACAGCGCGTTGCCGGCGCGGATGAATGGCTTGCTGGAGGAATGCCTGAGTTTGTATGAGCAAATGGCGCGGCATCGTATTCGGTGAGCGCTTGGGATGGTGTGGGAGGGCGGGTCAATGTGCGCCACTACAGGTTGGGAAATGTTGTGCGGTTGATTTGTAAGCAATTAGGTTGGGGCGATGAAGCAGGAATTTAATCCGAAGAACAGCGATCTGCTAATCAATATCAATGGAAAGCTCTATCACCGCGATGTCGCCGGCATCAGTCCCTTTGATTCGGCAGTGCAAGGCGGCGATGCGGTTTGGGAAGGGCTGCGCCTGTATCAAGGGCGGATTTTCAAATTGATCCCGCACTTGGATCGTCTGCGCGATTCGGCTATGGCGATGGCTTTCAGCGAGATCCCGTCGCATGATGAGATCATTGCGGAGATCAGCAAGACGTTGATGGCGAATGAGATGACCGATGGCGCGCACATCCGCCTGACGCTCAGCCGCGGCGTCAAATATACCAGTGGCATGGATACGCGGCTTAATGCGCAGGGACCCACCTTGATTGTGCTGGCGGAACATAAGCCGCCGGTTTATGACAAGAGCGGCATTCGGCTCATCACCTCGAGCGTTCGGCGGATCCCGCCCGATTGCGTCGATCAGAATATACATTCTTGCAATTTGATCAATTCGATTCTGGCCAAGATTCAAGCCAACGCCGCCGGCGCCGATGACGCGTTGATGCTCGATTATCGGGGTTATGTTGCGGAGACGAATGCAACGCATGTCTTCATCGTGCAGGACGGCATGGCGCTGACGTCGGACACGGGTTCTTGCCCGGAGGGCATCACGCGGGCGACTGTGCTCGAGATCTGCGAGGGCGCTGGCATCCCCTATCAGGTCAAGGACATTTCACTGAGCGAGGTTTATCGGGCTAATGAAATGTTTTGCACGGGCACGATGGGCGAGCTGGCGCCGGTGGTTGAGCTGGATGGTCGTCAGATTGGCGACGGCAAGGCGGGACCGATGACGCAGCGCTTGAGCGCGCTGTTCCGCGAACGCACGGAGCGTGAAGGTTATCGAGTGGTGGAATTGGCGACTTCGGGTTAGTATTTTGGGGAGTGGTGATTTTGATGGGTTTCGCCATTGGTCGAGAACCGCTCAGTTTTTCACCACAGAGGACGAGAGGCAAGACAGAGAACACAGAGGTCAAGGTTTTTTCAACTTCGGGGGCGCGCAGACGGCCAAAGTATCGTCAATATCGAGGGTTACGCGGGTCACGTGGGCGTCTGCCGAGTACACCGAGGTTGCTTTGCGGAATCGCGCTAAATCAGTAGCGCATCAATTGCAAGACGCGCAAGGTTTGTGTATTCATCCCTTAGTCTAAAGGAGCGAGTCCATGTCAGAGTTCTCATTTGTTGGCAAACCGACGCCGGTGATTGACGGTCCCGCCAAGGTGACGGGCAATTTGAAATATACTGGCGACCTCAAGCTGGCGGGCATGCTGCACGCGCGTTTTGTGTTGAGCGCTTTTGCGCACGCCAATATTACCGGCGTTGACGCGAGCGCCGCGCTTGCGATACCCGGCGTTCAGCAGGTATTGACCGCCGATGATTTGCCCGATGTGACGCCTTCTTCACGCGCCCGCTTGATGCTCGCGCGAGGGCGCGTGATCTTTGTCGGGCAGCCGATCGCCATCGTCCTGGCGGATACGGCGGCGGCGGCCGCGGATGGCGCCGAGTTGGTTGCGGTGGATTACGATCCCTTGGACGCGGTGACATCCATGGATGACGCTGTGGCGGAGGGGGCGAATATTGTTTGGCCCAACGGCATCCCGACCGGCGCTGGCGATGAAGCGGCGCATGGCGCCGATACGGGCGGTGAATCGGAAGGCGATGAAGAAGAAATCTCGAATATCGCGGGCTCAACCAAGATGGAAACGGGCAATATCGATGCCGCGTTTGCCGAAGCCGAAGTGGTCGTCGAGCGCAGTTTTGATACGCCGATGGTGCATCAGAGTTCGATCGAAACGCAAGGCTGGGTGGCGCAGCCTAATCCGCTGAATGGCGGCTTGACAATGTGGGGCAGCATTCAGTCGCCCTTCGGCGTGCGTTACGATGTCGCCGATGTGTTGGGTGTGCCGGAATCGGATGTGACAGTCTACGGCATGCCGGTCGGAGGCGCGTTCGGCGCCAAGTTCGGATTGTACGAGCCGCTAGTGGGCTTGGTCGCCGCAACCGTCGGTCGGCCGGTCAGCTTGATTTTGACGCGCGGCGAAGAATTGCTGAGCACCAACCCGGCGCCGGCGCTGCGTATCCGCGGCAAGCTGGGATTTAAAAGTGATGGCAGGCTGATCGCTATGCAGTCGGATGTGACGGCGGACACGGGTGTTTATCCGAGCGGGCTTGGCGGGTTCGCGGCGATGCAGTTCGCCAGTTTTTATCGCTGCGAGAACTTGCGCCTGGAATCGACCAATGTCGTCACGAACAAGCAGTCGGTTGGCGCTTATCGCGCGCCGACATCACCGACCGCGTTCATGGCGGTGGAGACCTTGTTCGATGAAGCGGCGGCGCAGTTGGGCATGGATCCGGTGGAATTACGCTTGATGAACGCGGCGCGCACAGGGGATCCGGCGCCCGATGGCGAGGATTTTCCCGTTATCGGAATGGTGGAAACGCTGGAAGCGGCGCAAGAACATCCGCTTTGGAAGAACCGTGACGATTCGCGGGCGAAGGGCCGCGGCGTCGGCATTGCCATCGGCGGCTGGATGGGTGGCTTGGAACCGGGCGCGTCGGTCTGCAAGCTGAATCGCGATGGTGTATTGCAGGTGCAGATCGGCACGGCGGATTTATCGGGCACGCCGACATCGTTCGCGCAGCTGGCGGCCGAGGCTTATGGCGTTGATGTGGACAAGGTGCGCTTCGTCTACAGCGATACCGACAGCGCGCCATATGGCGGCGGCGTCGGCGGCAGCAAAACGCTCTATACGCTGGGCAACGCTGTGATCCGCGCGGCGGAAGACGCTAGGCGGCAGACGCTGGCCATCGCGGCTGAGGAGTTCGAGGTATCGGCTGAAGACCTGGAAATCGTCGATGGGCGGGTGCAGGTGCGGGGCTTCCCCGATCGCTCGGTGGCATTGGGCGACCTGGCTGGCAAGGCGATGACATTCGGCGGAAAATACGATCCGATTCATGGCAGCGGCAGCCAGTCAGTGACCGATCGGGCGCCTTCATTCTGCGCGCAAATCGCCGAGGTCGCGGTTGATGAAGAGACGGGCGAGGTTGACCTGCTGAATCTGGCGGTGGTGCAGGAAGTTGGGCGGGCGATCAATCCAATGACGGTGGAGGGTCAGATGCAGGGCGGCGCGGTACAGGGCGTCGGCTGGGCGCTGTATGAAGAGATGCGCTATGACGATGACGGTCAGTTGCTTTCCGGCTCTTGGATGGATTATGCGATGCCCGATGCGGTGCAAGCGTCGCCGATTCAGACGCAGATCGTTGAAGTGCCTTCGATCAGCGGGCCCTTCGGCGCGCGTGGCGTCGGCGAGCCGCCGGTGATTCCGACGGTGGCGGCGATTGCCAATGCGGTGGCGCATGCGACGGGTGTTCGCATGACGCAGACGCCGATGACGGCGCCACGAGTGTTGGAGGCTTTGCAAGGACGCTAGAATCTGACAGTTGCAGGGGCGTGTCGCTGACACGCTCTTTCTACCCCCCTCGGTCTCCCCGTATCAACGGGGGAGGCTAAGTGTGCGCAAATTCGGCGCTGGGCTGAGTCAGGAATTAGCAATTGTAGGGGCAGGTCGATGGCTCGCCCATTGACTTGTGATGGTAGGCCAAGCCTAAGGACATGCGCCGATGCAGAAAAACACCATTTCAGCCGAATTCCCGTTTGATTCCAAATACATTGATGTTCTTGACGCCAAGATGCACTACATCGACGAGGGAGAAGGCGACCCAATACTATTCTTGCACGGCAACCCGACATCAAGTTATGTATGGCGAAATATCATCCCGCATCTTGTGCCACAGGGCAGGTGTATTGCGCTAGACCTTATCGGTATGGGAAAGTCGGACAAGCCGAATATAAGCTATAGATTTGTTGAACACTTCAAATATGTGAATGGATTCATTGAAAAGCTTGAACTCGCGAACATTACTCTGGTTTTGCAAGACTGGGGCTCTGGGCTTGGCTTTCACTACGCGGCGCTCAACGACGACAATGTGAAGGCGCTTGCGTTCATGGAAGCGATTTTGCGACCGATGTCGTGGACTGAATTTCCCATCGGTCCACGAATTGGCTTCAAGCTGTTTAGGATGCCCGGCATCGGCTGGCTTATGCTCAGCGTAATGAACATGTTCGTGAGGCAGATCCTGCCACAGATGACCGTACGCAAGCTAACCGCCCAAGAGATGCGGCGCTATCTTGAGCCCTTCCCGAGCATTAAGAGCCGCAGGTCCGTGCGACAGTGGCCCCTCGAGATTCCGATGGGTGGCAGACCGGAAGATATGATTGAACTGGTTTCAGCCTATAGTCAGAAACTTCAGATCTCCGAAGCGCCGAAATTGCTCTTTTACGGCAACCCGGGCGCCATCGTCAACGCCAATGCCGTGGAATGGTGTCGGCGGAATCTTAAGAATCTGAAGACGGTGGACGTCGGAGATGGGCTTCACTATTTGCAGGAAGACAATCCGCGCCTGATAGGCGAAGAACTGGCGAAATGGTACACAAGTCTCTAGGCGGGGCGCCAACGCTTCCGGCCCGATACTATCTCCAACACGACCTGCGCTTTGAACTCCGGATTGAACATAGGCGCTTTTCCCATGGTGGTTTCCCGTCTTGCTGAAACACAAGCATACTCTCTCAACTCGGTGTCCAGGTTTTCGGGAGCATTGCAGGTTGAACAACGGTGAACTGTCCTCAAAAGGCAAACTATCCCCCATCTCCACTGATCCAGAATTAGTCTCCAGATTCACTTTACGGATAGCCAAACAATCTTGACCCGCTACAATTAAAGGCAAGTTCCAACCTGTATGGGAGAATCTCATGGAATATCGCGCGCTCGGACGCACCGGCGTACCGGTAAGCGAGCTATGCCTCGGCTGCATGAACTTCAGCCATCCGACCCCGGAGGCCGAAAGTTTTGATATCATGGACCGCGCTATTGACGCCGGCATCAACTTCTTCGATACCGCCAATGTTTACTCGCGCGGCGGCAGCGAGACCGTCGTCGGCAAGGCGCTGAAACGAAACGGCAAGCGACATCGCATCGTGCTGGCGACAAAAGTCCACGGTCGTATGGACGAAGAGGACATCTTGTCTGCCGGCAACAACCGGCGCCACATTATCGAACAATGCGAAGCCTCGCTGAAACGCCTGAGTACTGATTATATTGACCTCTATCAACTGCATCGCGCCAATCCGGAAATCCCCATCGACGAGACCCTGCGCGCCCTAGATGATCTGATCGGCGCCGGCAAAGTGCGCTACATCGGGACGAGCACCTTTCCCTCCTGGCGGGTGATGGAGTCCTTTTGGGTGTCGAAAGAACTGGGACTGAATCGATTCGTCAGCGAGCAGCCGCCCTATCACCTGCTTGACCGCAGCATCGAGCGCGAACTGATCCCGCTGGCGCAGAGCTATGGCTTGGCGATTATCCCCTGGTCGCCACTGGCGCGCGGCTTTCTCACCGGCAAATACAAACGCGGCCAGCCGATACCGGGCAACAGTCGCTTCGGCGCGGATGCCGGGCGTGGCGCTGCCGTCGAGCGCCGTCGAGACCAGCACTTTACCGACCGCGCTTTCGACATCCTTGACTTGGTAACTGATTTGGCTCTGGAGAAGGGCTGCAGCCCCAGCCAGGTTGCGCTGGCTTGGGTCTTGAGCAAACCCGGCGTCACCAGCCCAATCATCGGGCCACGCACGATGTCGCACCTTGATGACAACCTTGGCGCAATTGATGTGGAGCTGACTGATGAAGATCACGCCCGGCTCGATGATCTGGCCGAACCGGAACTGGCGACCGTGCCTTACTATCACGGCCGCATGGTCAATCTGAGAGCCTCCGATCACGCCTGGCTTTGATTACAAGCGTCCTGTTGCGGCGACGCTTGTGTCGCCCGTCGCACCAGCAACGTATGTACGGGCGAGCGGCTAACTCCCTCCTCAGTAAATGCAAGTAAGTCATACAAATGAAATCTGTAAGGGCGTTTCGCCGAAAAGCCCAAAAAATGCGCTTGGAAAAGCGGGCGTCTCAGCGAGACGCCCCTACATTTTCTCTATATTCTCGCATAATTTTCCTGACGCTACTTCTGTCTATCAGCTATGTGTGAGTAGGCTCCTTGTGGGACAGGGGCCTGGGGGATGGGTTGGAAATGCTTCATGACACCGCTCCCTTTTTGAGCGCAATCAAACGCTCATACTCGGCGCTTGACTTGTAGAAATCGTCGAGCGGATAACAACCGGAGACCATGCCATTGCGCGGCGCCGTGGTGCAGTCGCTGAAGGTGCGGCAAATCCGTTTCCGGTCGAGCGTTCTGCCAGCCAGCAAATCTGCCGGCAATTCCGGGTAGCTTAGCGCCATGCGGCCCAAGCCGATAAAGTCGGTCATGCCTGAGCGAAGAGCCGCCCCGGCTACATTGGGCAGCCAGTCCTGCAAATATGAATAACCCGACCCCACTATCGTTAAATCAGGGAAACTCGCTTTGAGCGCTGCGGTGACCTTGATCTGACGCGCCACGCCAACCAGCGGATCTTCCGGCAGCAGGTAGCCATCCGATGGTGGAAAAGCAGCCGGACGCTGGATGTGGAAATTGTAATACGGGCTGCCAGCGGTAACGCAAACCAGTTGAATATCGAGTTCTCGCAGCAGCGCCAGGAATTTGCGCGGCTCGGTCAAGTCGTAACCGACGCCGCTGCCATCGCCGCCAAAAGCATAAGGATAGCGCGGGCCATGATACGGCGCCGGCTCACCAATGCGATCCGCGCCCGCTTGAAAGGGAATCCAGTCCACGGCGCTCAGCCGCACGCCAATATCCAAGCCCGGCGCTCGTGAACGAATCAGCTCAGTCGTCTCTCGCAGAAAGCGCGTCCGGTTCTCAAAGCAGCCGCCAAATTTGCCGCGTCTGTCCACCGCGCTCAAAAACTCATGACCGAGGTAGCCGTGGCAATGCTTGATATCGACAAAGTCGTAACCAGCCTGCTGCGCCAATACGGCTGCCTCGCAGAAGTCGTCTATCAGCTGCTCGATCTCCTCATCGGAAATGACATAAGAGTCGTCATCGACTTGAAACTTCGCATCGAGAAGCGGATGGCGATAGAGAACCATGGGCGCCAACTGAGCGCTGTTGGGACGGCAAAATCGTCCCGAATGCGTCAATTGCAGACCGATCAACGGCTCGTCGCCGCTCCCGAAATTCTGTTTATGCGTCTGCAACAAGCCGCCGCGCAAGGCTTCGAGACCGCCGACGGTCGCCGCATTGATGACCAACTGACGCGCGTTCGCCCGCCCGTCATGACGCACAGCCACCGCCTCTCCGCCCCAAATCAGCTTTGCGCCGCTCTTTCCAAAGCGCCGCCAGCGCCGCCGTGTTAACTCCGACGGCCTCCCGTCAGGCTCGCCATCCCAGCCTTCCATTGGCAGCACCGCAAAGCGATTCGATAGTTCGCGTCCGCGATACACATAGCGCTGCGCAAGCGGTGATTCCTTGCCGAAGACGGCAATTTCGTCAACCGGCAAGTCGGCGCCGACCGCGTCGCAGTAAGTCTTGAATTGCGCAAATGTCCGCAGCTGCGCCACCGGCCTGCGCCTCATTGATTAGCGCTCCTTCAGTATGCCCATCCGCGCCGCAATATCGCGCAGAATCGCAACATCGCTCGCCGGGCGAGTCGGCGACGCGCTGTGTGTACGGTCTGAATTTATCCAACCACGCAGCTTGAGAAATTGGGCGGCTGAATGCTTGTAGGCCGGCACCGGCGGCCGAAATGCGAGAAACCCCAGATATTGAATGATGTCATTCAATTCGTAGAAGCCGGGATCCCCCGCCAGCCACATGGCGTCGCGTTCGGCGAAGAGATCGGGCGCAAACGTGCTCAAGCCGAGCAAGTAATCGCTGCCGTAAATGACCATGTCAATCGCCAGGTCGTTGCCGGTGAAGACCTTAAAATCCGGGCGCGCGGCATCGCGCAGCGCGATCCGCTCCCATTCCAGTTGCCGATTGAGCGACGAATGCTTCGCGCCGATGCAACTGGCGATGCCCAGCAGTCCGCGATAGGTATCGAGATCGTAAATCGCGCCAAATGGGGCAAACATCTCCCCCAATTCAAAGGCGATGAAATTGTCGGTCTTCTCCCCGATAGTCTCATACGACCTTACGATTTCCGTCCCGCCTTGCTGTGTCAAGCCATAGGACTGAAAGATGATCGGCGCGCCACCCTGGCTTTGAATACTGTCAACCTGGCGGAAGTAAGCATCAGCAGCGAAAGGAGCGCCTGGTTCGTCCGAAACGAACGCGCCGGCGACAAAGTTGCCGCCAGCGAGCGCGCAGCGCGTCGCTCTTAATACCTTCCGCCGATTTTCCTCGCTGATCAAGTTGGCGAAGCCGGTGTCCATATTGACCGCCGGCGTCAAACCCGCCTCAGCCGTGCGCCGCACATGATCCGCCAGCCCGGGCCAGTCAATGTCGCCGTTCTCTCTAAAGGGCAGCAGAATCGCCGAGATGCCCGTAATCTTGCGCTTGGGTCGGATCATCGCGGTCGGGTTGATCTTTGACAGCGCTTCCCGATTCATTGTCTCATCCTTGTCCCGCGCCGCATGGTCGCTATCTCCGGTCGTGTAATCGGGCAGGCATTCGATTGCGTCTTCACATGCCCTCGTTTATTCATTCCCCGGCGATATCGCATCCACCGGTCTAATTTCGTAGCGCGGATTCTCCTTCAGCAAACCGATATCGACGCCAGCGCGCGCCGCCCGCACATCATCCCGGTGGAACTGCACCGCATAACCCAACCGCGGTTCATCGCTGCTGTTCGCGCCCGAGCCATGCAAGGTCAGCCGCGAGAAGGCGACCGCGTCACCGGGCATCATTCGCAGCGGCAGAAAGTCTTCCGGCTCGATCGCCACCGTCCGGTGCCCGTCTCTGTCTTCGCTTTCAACCGAGTCCAGCGTTCCCATCAGGTGCGACGCCGGCGCCATCTGCAGGCAGCCGTTCTCCGGCTTCATTTCCATCAATGCAAACCAAATGTTGATGCCCGGCCCATCAAAGCGCGTATATTGATTGTCCTGATGGAAGTGAAACCGGCCGCCGCCTCCGCCGCTCTTCACCGCCGTGAAAGGCATGTAGAGCGTTGACGGACCGCCCATTAGCCGCGCCGCGATCGCCAGCAAGGCTTCGCTGTGGATGAGCCGTTCCAGCGCCGATCCCGCCAGATACTGCCTGCTCTGGCGCAGCTTGTCCTTCGAGGTCGATGCCGCGCGAAGCTACTCCGGTGAAACGCCCAGCGCCGCCATCACAGCGACGACTTCCTCCGCCAGCGCAGCAGCCGCCGCAGCGCTTATCAAACCAGGCAGCGACAAGTATCCATTATTGCCATAGAATTGGAATTCGTTGTCGGTCAATTCGGAATATCGCAGGATTTCATTTGCCATCATCCGGCCTTTCATGAGCGCCAGCAACTTGGATTTAGACATCGAAGCGTATAATATCATCAAAACGCTATTCAGCTTGAGGCTCAACACATGCAAATCAGATTCGGCTACCGTGACTTACAGTTCCCGAGCGATGAGCTCCGCCCGCTGCGCGAAAGCCAATCGCTGCTGGCGGATGTCGAGGCGCTCTGGCGGCGTTTTGACGACGACGGCTACCTGCTGCTGCGCGGCCTGCTGGAGCGGGAAACTGTGCTAAATGCTCGCAATGTCATCTTGCAGCACATGCAAGCCCAACAGGCTTTGCAGCCGGATACGCCCCTGCTCGAGGGCGTCATGCCCCGCGGCGGTAAATCCGTGCAAATGATGGGCCGCAAAGGCATCGCGCATCATCCCGCAGTTCTTGACACTTTTGAACATCCCGCTCTTTTCGCCCTATTCGAAGGTCTCTTTGCCGAACCCGCGCTGACCTACCCCTATAAGTGGCTGCGGGGAGTCGGCAACGAAGAATACACGGGAGCGCACTTCGATTTCGTCTATATGGGGCGCGGCTCGCCGAACCTCTATACGGTCTGGATTCCCTTGGATGATATCGAAGTCACTCGCGGCACCCTCGCCATCTGCCGCGGCTCGCACAACCTGGCGAGCTTCGCCCGCATCCGCGACACATACGGGAAAATGGATGTCGATCGCGACCGCATCGAGGGTTGGTTCGAGCTTGATCCGCTGAAAATAGTTGAGCGCTTCGGCGGACAATGGCACGGAGCCAACTATCGCGCCGGCGATGTGATCATCTTCGGCATGCACACCATGCACGCGTCCACCACGAACCTCAGCAACCGTTTCCGCCTCAGCTGCGATGTCCGTTTCCAGCCAGCCAGCGACCCGGTCGATGAGCGCTGGAAACGCAGTGGGCCTGGGCATTATAGCGCCGGCGCGGCAGTACGCGACATGGCTTCGGCGCGCGAAGAATGGGGTGTCTAGCAGCGGATTCAATCGTGATATGCCCAAAGGACGCAGCATGCAAATCTCCGAAATGAACTGGATGCAGGTCGAGCAATATCTCGCATCTGACGACCGCTGCATCTTGCCGACCGGCAGCACCGAGCAGCACGCCTATCTCAGCTTGACCGTCGACGCGATCCTCGCGGCGCGCCTCGCCAATGAAGCCGGCGCAATCGCCCAGGCGCCGGTTTATCCCGTGATTCCTTACGGCTTGGCGCAGCAGTGGACCGCCTATCCCGGCACCGTAAACCTTCGGGTCGAGACTTATCTGGCGCTGATTCGTGATGTTCTGGATAGCATCCGCCGCGCCGGATTCCGCCGGATTCTGCTGGTCAACGGTCATGGCGGCAACGCGCCCGCCCAAGGCATGCTGCGCGAGTGGATGATGGACAACCCTGATTCAAGGGTTAAATGGCACAATTGGTACAACGCGCCACGTACCTGGGCGAAAGTGCTGGAGACCGACTCGGTTGCCTCGCACGCCTCCTGGATGGAGAATTATCCTTGGACGCGCCTGGCTGGCGTCGCATTGCCAGACGAGCCAAAACCACAAACCGAACTCGAGGCGCTGATGACGCTCAGCCCGGAGAAGACGCGGCGTCTCCTCGGCGATGGCAATATGGGCGGGCTTTATCAGCGAGACGATGACGAGATGCTGGCGATTTGGCAGGTCGCGGTCGAAGAGACGGTCGCCACCCTCGAAGGAGATTGGGGCTAGATGCGAATCCTTATTTGGGGCGCCGGCGCCATCGGCGGGACGCTTGGCGCATATTTGATTAGAGCCGGGCATGTCATTCACTTCGTCGACATCGTCGAGGCGCATGTTAGGGCGATTAACCAGTCGGGCTTGCGAATCAAAGGACCCGTCGACGAATTCACGATGGCGGCGGAGGCGCGCCTGCCCGATCAACTTAGCGGGAAGCACGGAGCCATACTCCTCTGCACGAAATCGCAGCATACGCGCGCGGCGACCGAATCGCTGGCGCCCTTTCTCGCTGATGACGGCTTCGTGATGTCGGTTCAGAATGGATTGAACGAACTGATTATTGAGGAGATTGTTGGGCGCGAACGGACGCTGGGCGCGTTTGTGAATTTCAGCGCCGACTATCACGCGCCCGGCGAGATCCTCTTCGGTGGACGCGGCGCGGTCGTCATCGGCGAATTGAATGGGGCAATCACTCCACGACTCAAGCGCGTGGAATCAATCTTCCGCGACTTCGATGAAAATACGCTGGTCTCCGAGAATATTTGGGGTTATCTCTGGGGTAAAGAAGCCTACGGCGCCATGCTCTTCGTATCCGCGCTGACGCATCAGTCCATCGCCGAGGCGCTTTCAGACGCGCGCTACCGCCATCTCTACATTCGCGCCGCGGGTGAAATCCTGAGTCTCGCCGCCGGGCTTGGCATCGAGGTTTATGGCTTCAACGGCTTCGAGCCGGCCTCATTCCTGGCTGACGACCGCGCTGGAATAAACCTGTCGCTTGATACGCTGGTCGCCTTCAACAAGGTTTCCGCCAAGACGCACAGCGGCATCTGGCGTGACCTGGCGGTGCGCAAGCGCCCTACCGAAGTCGTGATGTACCAGCCCATCCTCGCCCAGGCGGAGCATGTCAACCTCGAGCTTCCGTTGACCCGCCGCTGGATCCAGATGATTCGCGAGATTGAAAACGGCGCGCGCGAACAATCACTCGCAAACCTCGACGAATTGAATGCGGAGTTTGCATGAACATACAATTTCCGGGCAAGACGGCGATCGTAACGGGCGCGGCGCATGGCTTCGGCCGCGCGATCGCCATCGCTTTTGCCGAGCGCGGCGCTTCCGTCTGGGCATGCGACATCCTCGGCGATGAACTTGGCAGAACGAAACAACTTTGCGCTGAGGCGGGCGGTCGCTGTCGCGTCAAGGTGGTCGATGTTAAAGATCGTGACCAGATATTCGCTTTCGTTGATGAGATTCTGGCGGCCGATAAGGCAATGCACATCCTGGTCAACAATGCCGGCGGTGTCCTGGGGCAAGTGGGCAGACCGCTGGAAGAGATCAGCGAGCGGGACTGGGACAACATATTCGAGGTCAACGCGCGCGGCGCCTTTTACTTCGCGCAAGCGGCCGCGCCGAGCATGAAAGCGCGGCAATACGGCCGCATCATCAACATCTCCAGCGGCGCCGGCTTGGGCGTCAGCCTCACCGGCATCCAAGCCTACGCTTCGGCCAAGGCGGCGCAAATCGGATTGACCCGGCAGCTTGCCCATGAGCTCGGCGAATGGAATATCACCGTCAACAATATCGCGCCCGGCTTCGTCTTATCCAATCCAAATTCAATCAAGCAGTTCGAGTCTTACGGAGCGGACGGCCAGCGCTCGCTGGTCAATCGCTTCGCCCTCAAGCGGCTGGGCAGGGCGGAAGATATCGCCAGCGGCGTTCTTTTCTTCGCCTCAGATTACGCGAATTGGATCACGGGCCAGGTCTTGTCCATTGATGGCGGCAAACTATAGTCCGCGTTTGAAGCGCAATTCTACCCGCGCCCCCTTTCCCCAGCGAGCTAGGACGCGCGGACGCGGACCCACCAGAAACGGGTTGTTGACGACAGGACAGTTTTGCAGCGGGCAGCATTTCGTCTTAGATTACGTGTATTCTTGGGCGCTTTCGGGCGACCCAATGGGTCGCCCCTACAACTTTAGCGCTCCGTCGCTCGCCGCTACAATTTTCGCCGAGAGCGACGCACCCAATCTGAATGAAGCCAGTTGTTAGAGTAGTGGTATGATTTGTCTGGTTGAGCGCAAGGGGACAAGGGGAGGCGATATGCGCGACTACGGTGAGACCAGAGACGGCCAGACGATACAGGAATACAGCCTGCGGAATGCGGCAGGCATGGAAGTGAAATTCATCACCTTCGGCGGCATCTTGACTTCGATTCGCGTGCCGGACCGGCAGGGCAGATTCGCAAATGTGGCATTAGGATTCAGCAAATTAGCCGATTACGAAGCCGAGCACCCGTACTTCGGCGCGATAACGGGCCGCTACGCCAATCGAATCGGCGGCGGCGCGTTCAGCCTGGACGGAAGAGACTACCAATTATTCAAAAACGACGGGGGCAATTCGCTGCATGGCGGCGCGGTTGGGTTTGACAAGCGCGTTTGGGTCGCCAGCGAATCGAATGGCGCGGTGGAGCTGGCATATCGCAGCAGCGATGGCGAAGAAGGTTATCCGGGCAATCTTGATGTGAGCGTCCGTTACAGTTTGGACGCCGACAATGGATTGCGCATAGATTACGCGGCGGAAACGGATGCGCCGACAGTGCTCAATTTGACAAATCACAGTTACTTCAATCTGATGGGCGAGGGCGAAGGCACGATTTACGATCATATTCTTACGCTGAACGCCGATGCGTATACGCCGACGGATGCGAACCAGATCCCCACAGGCGAGATCGCGCCTGTGGCGGGCAGTCCCTTTGATTTTCGGACGGCGAAAACGATCGGGTCGGGTCAGCGGTCGGCGCATCCGCAGATTGTGGCGGCACAAGGTTACGATCATAATTTCGTCTTGAACCGGCGGGGCTTGGGCAAGGGCGAGCTGGGACTAGCGGCGCGCGCCTATGAACCTAGGTCGGGGCGCGTAATGGAAGTGTGGACAACGGAGCCGGGCGTACAATTTTACGCCGGCAATTTTCTTGATGCGACGTTGATTGGGGCGAGCGGGCGGCTTTATCGGCAGAGCGATGGATTCGCGCTGGAAACCCAGCATTTCCCCGACTCGCCGAACAAGCCGCAGTTTCCGACGACAGTCTTGCGCCCGGGCGCGCGTAAGGAATCGACTACGGTTTATCGGTTTTCGACTGACTAGCGGGCCGGTATTGCCACCCGCCTCGGGGCCCCGCTCCGACAAGGGGCTGAGGAGCGGGCATGTTTGGGATCGGCGGGTCTTATCGCAACGGGTCAGCCAACGGCTGAACCCTACAGCGTTCATCAGGTTGGAGAAATGTGAGGGCGGCCCGAGGGACAACCCATAATATTCGGGTATAGGGATGCTGGAGATTGAGCGCCGCTAGAAAAGCTGAACGCGGGGCGTCCACTGCATGTTGGCGTCGAAGGGATAGCAGGGGCGGGTTATGCGCTTGAATGGCAACGACAGGATGTCCTGATTGACGGCGCCGGGCGAGAGCGCGAGATAAGCTGCGCGCGCCATTGACTTGAGTTCCGGTACCAGATAGCCGATTTTGACAGCGACAATTTTATGGGCTTCGGGAACGATGCCTACGTCGAGGAATTGCTGGCGATGGTGGAATGGCGTGCGTTTGGTCGTCAGGATGACGCGGATGCCGCCGGCTTTGAGCAGCGCTTGTGGATTGGAGTCGTCGTGTCTGATGAATTGCACCTGTCCGCGCAGGGGCAGCGGTCGCGCGTTTAGCATGCCAAGCTTACCGCCGATTTTCAGCTTGACTTCGGCTCCCGCGCCGGCGCTGAGGCAGCGCTTCACCGCGTCGGCATCGGCTATTGCGGCATAGACAAGGTCGGGCGGCTGAAGCGCGAGCGCGCGCTCCAGGAAATAGGTGACATCGCCGACGCCGCCGGCGGTGGGATTGTCGCCGGAATCGCTGATAAAGACCGGAGCGAGTTTTTGCGCCATAGCCCGCTGAATGCAGTCATCCACCGAAAGCGCTTCGACGCCAAAGCGGAAGTCGGCGCGATATTTCCAGAAGCGTTGAGCGAGACGCCGCGCTGAATCGGATGCGGTGTCGATGGCGCGCCCGATGGCGATAGCGCAGGCGGTCATGCGCGGCTCGTCCGCCCAGACGTAGCCGACTTGAATGGTGGCGTCCATGACGCGATCGCCATCGATTTCACCCGCGATCGCCTGATAGACGCGAGCGCCTGGTTCCCATTCCGTACTGGTCTTCTCGCCCGGCAGCGCGACCGGGATTCTGACGTAAGCGCGGCGCGGTCGGATGCCTTCGCGCAGGCAGCGCAATAGCAGCCGGACGGCTCTTTCGCGCGTTTCGATGGTGTCTATATGGGGCGCCGTACGGTATCCGGTGATGATGTCGAGCTGGCCCATAATGCGTTCCGAGACATTGCCGTGCAGATCGTAGCTGGCGGCAAGCAGACAGTCCGGACCCACGAGCGCGCGAAGGGCGGCGTAAAATTCGCCTTCGGCATCGTCCATACCGCAGACATTCATGGCGCCGTGCATATCAAGGTATACGCCGTCGAGCGGCAGCAGCTTGGTCAGTCTATCGAGGATTTCGCTTTTGATCGCGTTGTATGCTCGCGCTTCGACCGGACCGCCAGGCATGGCTTTTGCAGAGACGACGCCGGAGAAGCGCGCGCCGGGGAAACGCGGCAAAAAAGGATAGAGCTCGGCAAAATGCGGATCGCCTGCGCGGGTGAGGCGGAAGTCTTGCAGGCGGGTTGGTAGAGGCGAGAAGGTGCAGCTTTCGGTGGCGATGCCGCAAATAGCGATTTTCATTAAACTTCCTGGGGCGCATCGTGATGCCAGACGAGAGCCGATGCGCCCAAGGCGGCGTCAGCAAGCGGCGACAGCAAAATTTCGACTGCGTCAACATTCAGCGGCAAACAGCGCGAACGCATGCTTTGGCGCAGCGGCGCTTCCAGCAGATGCCAACTCGCCTGCGCGAATCCGCCGGCGATGATAATCAGGCTTGGGTTGAAGAGGCTTACACAGAAGGCGCAGGCGATGCCGAGGGCATGCGCCGCTTCGCTCATCACGCGGGCTGCGAGCCTATCGCCCGCTTGCGCCAGATCGATAATCCGATGCGTGGTGATCGCGTCCGCGCGCAATGGCGAATCGGGATAATCGGCGATATGCTCATAAGCCCGCGCGACAATGCCCTTGCCGGAAGCGGTCATCTCAAGGCAGCCGCGCAGGCCGCAGGCGCAGGGAAGGCCGTGGATGGGGTCGAGGGAGAGGTGGCCGATTTCCATCGCCGAATTTGATGCGCCGCGCACCAGTCTGTTGTTCAGCATGATGGCGCCGCCGAGACCAGTGCCAACAGCGAGATACACAAAGCTGGGGCTGCTTGAAGCAGCGCCAAAAAGCCGTTCGCCGATCGCGCCCGCGTTTACATCGTTGTCGATGTAAACGGGCCGCTGAGGCGAGAGTCGTTCGGTGATGGCGTCGCGCAGGCGGAGATTTTTCCAGCCGAGATTGGCGGCATGCAGGGCGAGGCCGCGCTCGGAATCAACCGGTCCGGGAACGCCGATTCCAATGCCGCGGACGGATTGGTAAGCAGCCGTCAACAGGTTGAGCTGCTGGGCGATGCGATTGAGCGCAGTGGTGAAATCGCTGCCGGCATCGGTGGGCAATGTCGATCGCTGGTGGATCTTGCCGTGGCGGTCGGCGACAACGAATGCCATTTTGGTGCCGCCGATGTCGAGACCGATGGTGAGTTCTGCCGCCAATCGCGCACCTCGTACCCTCTGTGAGACGCCTCTGTCTACAAATTTACCAGGAAGCTGGCGCATGCGACAGCCAGCCAGGTGGTATTGGCGGCAGTCTATGGCGAGATGGGAGTGGTGAATTGCGAAGATATAATGCCTCCACGCGGTCAAACAAGAAATCTCTGTGTTCTCTGTGTATCCTCTTTTTCCTCTGTGGTGAAAAAATCTCTATAACGCCCGGCAAAGGCGAAAACCTGCGAAATTCACCAGACCCGCGAGATTATGTGAGGGTTGCGCTACAGATTTTGCGGTAGAATCCAGTTGGCGGTGGACGAGCGTTATCGGGAGAGAGCGATGGCGGCGATCGACACGATTATCGTTGGGGCGGGCGGGCGCGGTTTGGCATACGGGCGGTTCGCCGCTGAGCATCCAAGCGAGTTGAAAGTCGTTGGCGTGGCCGAGCCTGATCTTATTCGCCGGGAACGTTTCTTGAGCGAGCACGATGTGGCGCCCGATATGATCTTTGATGATTGGCAATCGATGCTTGACGGCGGCCGGAAGCTGGCTGCTACAGCGATCAATTGTACGATGGATCGCTTACATTTTGAGTCGACGATGCGGATGCTGGACCAGGGTTATGACGTGCTGCTCGAGAAACCGATGGCGCCGCTACTCGAGGAGAATCTGCGCTTGGTCAAAAAGGCGGAAGATAGCGGGCGGCTGCTGCAGATCTGTCATGTGCTGCGGTATACGCCGTTTTGGCAAGCGCTGCGCGAGGTAGTGCATTCGGGGACGCTGGGCCGCATCATCAGCGTCACCCATAGGGAAAACCTGATTTATTACCATATGGCGCACAGTTTTGTGCGCGGCAATTGGCGCCAGGAAGCGAGCTCGGGACCGATGATCCTGAGCAAGTGCTGCCACGACTTCGATATTCTGTTTTGGATTTTGCAGAAGAAGGTGGCATGGTTGCAGTCTTTCGGCAATTTGACTCACTTCCGCTGGGAGAATGCGCCAGAGAGCGCCACCGAGCGCTGCACTGATCCCTGCCCGGCGGCGGACAGTTGCAAATATGAGGCGACGAATCGTTACGTCCGTGATGGCGAAGGCTGGCCGCAGAACGCCGTGTCATATGTACCGACCAGCGCGGCGCGGCTGGAGCAGCTGAAGACGGATTGGTATGGACGATGCGTTTATCAGTGCGATAACGATGTAGTCGATCATCAGACGGTGAACATGGAGCTAGAAGATGGAACGACTGTCACGCTGGTCATGAATGGGCAGAGCGATGAAGAATGCCGCACAATGCGCTGGGATGGCGCCAAGGCGACGCTTTATGGCAAGTTTTCTTCTCGCGGGCACGAGATTCGCGTACATCACCATTTGACGGGCGAGGTCGAAGAGATACCGGTGATCGCGCGCGACAGCAGTGGGCACGGCGGCGGCGACTACGGCATCCTGCGCAGCTTCATTGGCACGCTGCTGGGTCAGCCAGATGACAGTGTGACGACCGCGCGCGAATCGCTGGAGAGCCACCTGCTGGCATTTGCCGCGGAGGAATCGCGCCGGGAGAAGACGGTTGTCAATATGGATGAGTTTCGGCTGCGGCACGGTGTATGAGACGCGCGAATCGCCCAGGGCGGTTGCGCCCGAGACCAGTAAACTAGCACCCCCGACAGGATTCGAACCTGTGCGCCTGGTTCCGGAAACCAGCGCTCTATCCCCTGAGCTACGGGGGCAATCGGCGCACATGGTAACAGAGAGACCACTTTTCTTCAAGCGTACGACGCATGCATAGTGGAGCAATCTTAGCATTGTTCTTACCACCGAGGACGCCGAGGACAACGAGGACAACGAGATTTGTCCGCCAATCGACAGAATCAGGATGCGAGGCAGGCTCGGCCTATTGGGTCGCCCGAATCCAGAAATCCTCAGCGGCAGCGGGCGACCAGATTGGTCGCCCCTACAAGGAACACTTTTGCACATGACCTACTTGCGCTTACTACGGGAGAGCGAAACAAGACTCACCCCTACAGCGCCATGTTTTTGCGTACATTGAGTCACAGTGACTTTGCAGTTGCGGACAAGCCTAACAGAATCGATTATATGGGCGATTTTTCGCTCAAGCGCCGTCACAAATTGATATAATGTTGGCGGTTACGTAGTGGCAGGCATGACTGGTTTGAATGCGGGAGCTTTGACTCGGATATCCTGGTTGGTACGCAGTAGTTGTTTCGCGGGAGCGCTGATGCTTGCTGGTTGCGGCGCAATCGGCGATGGCGCTGGGACCACGTCCATTGACGGCGATCTAACTATGGCGGCCGCGGAAAGCGAGATGATTCGCGCTGCGGCGTCGGCGGAGCAGGTCATGGTAATGGAGACTATAGCCGTGGCAGGTACGCAAATTGCTGATATGGCGGCGGTCAATGCGGCGCTGGGCGCCACGCTACGCGCGCATCAGACTGGCACGCCGGAAGTACGGCCCGTTGTCGTCAGCGCGGATGATATGGGCAGTACGCTTGAGGGCGATATGATGGTTGAAGCGGAGGAGCGAGCGCAGCCCGACGGCGCGATGCGCGTATCGAACCTATCAAGCGCGGCGAGCCGCGACCCAGAAAGCGGCTGCTCGACCGGAACTGTCAGGCAGTTTAGCAGCAGCGCCGAAATGATATACGTTATCGCTCAGGTAACCGCGCTGCAAAGCGGCGTCTTGTTTGAAGTGGACTGGCGTTTTAATGGGCGGAGCATTTATCGCCCAGAGTGGCTGGCTGATTTTTCGGAGTCGTTTGTGTGTATTTGGTTTTTTGCGACGCCGGTCGATTTTCCGTTCTTGCCTGGCAATTATGAGGCGACCATGTACGCCGATGGTCTGGCAGTTGGCACAACCGAATTTGAAATAGACAGTGGATGACGCGCTTCTCATGAATCTTCGTCATTTTCGATGCGGGATGAATCTCTGGCTGACACTCGCAGTTTCGCTGTGGATTCCACGCGTCATAACGCAAGAGGCAACACCAACGCGCGAGACGATCGATCTGGCGCCGCAGTCCGCCACCGCAATCACGGAGATTGAAAGGGTGGAACACAACATTCTCCATCGTCCAATCGAGCTCGCTGAAGACAAGACGCATTGGATCGACCGAAGCTACGCCTATGGGGATACGCGCTTGAATGCGCGACCAGTGCATCTGGGTGTGGAATTCGTCAATGAGCGCAATACGGCGGTGTATGCGGCCAAGGCGGGCAGAGTTGTTTTCGCGGGCGAAGACACCGACGCGCAGCTGGGACCGATTCTGGATTATTATGGCAAGGTGGTGGTCCTGTCTCATGACATAAGCTCGCTGGATGGCCAGCGATTGTTCACGCTATACGGTCATCTGGAGCGAATTGATGTGAAAACGGGCCAAATGGTGGGCGACCAGGCGCGCGTGGGACGCGTCGGGTCGTCGGGCGTTGCGCTAGGCGCTCATTTGCATTTTGAGGTGCGGGTAGGCGATCCCTTCGATTATCTCCAAACGCGCAATCCGGAACTTTGGCTGCAGCACTATCTCGATCATGGCATGATCGTCGGATCGCTGCGCGACCAAGACGGCGAAATGATGGCTGGCTGGCGACTTGCGGTGCGTACTGATGCGGACAGTCGCGATGTTTTTACCTACGGCGGCGATGAGGTGAATTCCGACCCGGTCTGGCGCGAGAACTTCACCGCTGGCGATTTGCGGGAAGGGGAGTACGAGATAGTTGTGTTGGACGAGAATGGCGCGCTGGCGCATCAAGAGCATGTAGAAGTTGAGGCTTATCGCACGACGGTTGTTGAGATCGTGCTGGAGAACTGAGCGCTATGTTCCTGCGCCCGGTGCACTTGACGGCAAAGCCTGAACAGGGACTGGAATCGCCGCGCATGTTCGACGCAGGCCGTTCCGCCGGCGTCGAGAGTGTCAATTTGAAGGATATTACCCGCCCCAAACAATCTGTAGGGCCGAGCCTTGGCTCACCCTAAACCTGTCTTGGAAAATGAGGGCGACACAATTGTCGCCCCTACACACAATCTTGGGTGAAGCATGGCCGCCAAGTTCGGCACTCCTCCGGCGTCTGCGAGCTTGATTTTCATTAGCCCGCCCACTATACTCATGCTCGCAGGATAGCTACCTGACAACCGGAACAGTCCCAAATTCAATGCAGCGCGAACGAATCACGGATCATATTTTCGTCTTTCGCAGCGATCAGTATGCGCAGGTGACAGCGGGCTTGGTCTTAACCGACGAAGGCGCGGTGCTGATCGACACCTTGCTTTACCCCGAGGAGACGCTACTGATCCGCCGTTATATTGAAGACGGCTTGGGGGCGAGCGTTAAATACGTAATCAATACGCATTTCCACGCCGACCACACCATCGGGACATGTTTCTTCCCGGGCGCGCAGGTTATTGCGCATGAATTGTGCCGGGAAATGCTTGATGTGCGGGGCCGCGAGAGCTTGAGGCAATTGAAGGATAGCGCCGCTGAGTTTTACCCGGTCGAGCTGATTTTGCCCGATATCACCTTTGAAGATGAAATGTCGCTGCAATTGGGGGGGACAAACTTCAAGCTGCGGAAGAGCCCGGGGCATAGCCCGGATTCCATCGTCTGCTTGCTGGAGGAAGAGGAGGTGTTGTTCGCGGCTGATACGGTTATGCCGATTCCCTATTTCGTTGATGGCAGTTGCGATGACTTCACCAGGTCCTTGACGCGGCTTTTGGAACGCGACTACGAGAACATTGTGCAGGGCCATGGCGAAATCATCTTGCGCGGCGAAGTATCGGAAAAGATAACAAGCGACCTCGAGTATATGCGTTTGCTGGATGAAGCGGTGAGAAGCGCGCTGGATAAAGGGCTGGAAGACATAGAGAATCAGGTATCGCTAAGGCAGTGCGGCAAGAGCCACGTTTTGCTGAACGGCATCGTCCAGCAGCTGCACCAACATAATATCCGCGCCTTGGTGAATCAATATCAGGATAAATCTTGTGACGCGCCTGGTGAGCAATCGGGCGCTGGAGTCGAAAGAAAGAGGGCATGGCAAGCGAAGAAACTTATCTGACCAAAGAGGGCGAAGACGCGCTGCGCCGCGAACTGACCCAACTGCGCGATACCCGCCGTCCGGCGCTGGCGCAAAGACTGAAGGAAGCGGCGGCGCAAGGCGACCTCAAAGAGAATGCGGATTACCACGACGCCAAAGAGAAGCTCGGCTTTATTGAAGGGCGCGTACAGCAGATTGAGTCAATCTTGCGGAACGCGATAGTGGTTGACAGCAGCGAAGGCAGCGATGAGGTGCGAATCGGCACCACCGTGATCATCCGAGAGGACGGCGAGGACGATGATGAGGAATACCGCATCGTCGGCAGCGCCGAGGCGAACCCACGCGAACGTAAAATCTCGGAGAAGAGCCCGATCGGCTCGGCGCTGCTCGGCAAGCGCGCCGGGGAAAAGGTAAAAGTGGAGACACCGGACGGCGTCATCAAGTTCAGGATAGTCGAGATTCTCTAGCCCTGCGGCGGCTTACATCCCCGAGTCTGGTACCTTGCAGCCGCTAGAAAGCCTCATCCGGTCGGATGGGGCTTAAGCTTTGCTAGGAGTAAGGCATGAAGTTTCCAGTGCCGCCGAAGGGATCTTCCTCTTCATCTTCCGGGCGCTTTGCTGATGGCGAGGCGGCGCCTCCGGCCGGTGGCGGTGGTGTAGGTGAAGCAGCCTGCGATGGCGGCGAGATTTGCAGATCGGCATATTCATTGAAGGGCGATTGGGCCGGCGTCGGGTAGCCAGCGGCGGGGAGGGAAGCGCCCTGGCTCTGTTTGTGCCAGACTAGCAATTCGATCTGCAGCGTTTCGATTCCGCTGTTAGGCGTACCGCCGCCGTAGTTGCAGAGCACGGTTTTGATTTCCGCCTGGATCTGAACTGCGCCGCCGTCGACCAGCAGCCGGGCGCCCTTTTCGGCGGCGATGATATCAGTTGTCGGATCCTTGACGCGGTTGGCGACGGCTGAGAGCAGCGCTGGATCGCTCAAAGCCGCGGGCGCGGCGAAGACTTTGGTTATGGTCTCCTGGGAGGCCATATCGAAGCCCCAGAATTCGACCGATTGCAACTCATTGCCAACACGAGTGGCGAGCGATACGCCGCATTCGCCGAGAAACTGATTGCTGTGTTCCGGACCTAATTCAATGGCAAATGACTCGTCGTAGTTTTGCCCTTTGACGTAGGTGGATATGGTCTGCAAAACGGGGGCGCCGAACTGCGGATGGAGAGATCCGCTTTTTTCTGTTTCGTCTTCGCCCCAGGGCGGCGCGGGCTGCGCCTCGCTAAAGGCTTGATATTGCGTCGGCGCAGCCGCGGCTGAGGGCGTCGCTTGCGCCACAGTGGCGGGCGCCGCCGCGGGATGCTCGCTCGCGGGCTGCTTAGTCGCTTCGCGCCCGGGATATATCGTGCGACCGGCTATCGTCAGGATGGGAATGGCAAGGGCGACAGCGGCCAAAGCGAGGATGATTTGAAGGGTGCTGAGGACCAAGCCCGGGTCTTGGGGCGCGAGCACGCCGACAAGATTGACGAAGCCGTCAATCTCCGTGAGCGCTTGCAAGGCGCCGCGCTCAGCCGCCGGGACATTAGTGTTCGCAGCCAAGCTTTCGACAACGTTTTGCGGGTACGGGATTTGCTGCAAGAACAGCAGCGCGTTGCCAGCGTCATAGTGAATGTCTTGAGAATGCCCGACGGCGACCATGCGCACCCATTGTTGGACCGCTTGCTGGCTCATGTGTCGTGGCGAGGCGCCGGTAAACTGGGTCGGTATGATGACGTAGGCGGCAACCATGCCGATGACCATGCCAACGAGAACGAGTAGAACGGTGGCGCGATTGGGGCCGGCTTCGATCAGCTTCTGAATCCGCGGATTCGAGGCGCTAAAACCGCCGGCTGCAATCGATGACTTTCGCGCGCGGTCCGGTACGTGACCTTGAAGACTCATCAGATACACCCTTTCGAGTCCTGGGCTCTCGGCGAATCCGAGATACTAGGTCGAGATACAGCGCGGGACGAGGCGCCGCGCGCCGATGTGTTCCAGTATAGTCACAGTTCTGAATCGGCGCAAAGCGAGGGACTGTCTAGTTGAGTGGGTATTTATCTTGGGAAGTATGGCGGGTTACGCAAGGAGTGCCGCAACAAGGATTGGCCGATACTGAGCGGTTGACCCGTACGTCTACCCCCGTCCCCCGGCTCTTTTCCCGAGGCATCAGCTGAAGACAGGACAGTTTTGCAGCGGGCAAAAACTTCCCGAATTCCGCATTTTTTGCGTAATTTAGGGCGACCCAGTGGGTAGCCCCTACAATTTTTGCGCTCTGTCGGGCGACCCAGTGGGTAGCCCCTACAATTTTTGCGCTCTGTCGGGCGACCCTGTGGGTAGCCCCTACAGTTTTCGCGCTCCGGCGGGCGATTCAGATGGTCGGGGCTACAGTTTGCGTTTCGGCCGGTGATGGCTCTTCCAGCTTTTTGAGGTCTCTGGGCAGTTGCCATACGGTGTAATCGCAATCGGGGTAGCGGCTGCAGCCGTAGAAGGTCCTGCCTTTGCGGCTGCGCTGGCGGACGATTTCGCCGCTTTCAGCCTCGCCGCACTGGGGACAGCGCAATCCCAATCGCTCAAGGTAGCGTTCGGTATGTTTGCATTCCGGATAATTGGAGCAGCCGATGAATTTGCCGTAGCGCGAATGCTTGATTACCAGATCGCCGTTTTCACATCTGGGGCAGATGCGCCCGACCTTCTCGATGATATTCTGTCGCGGCATCTTGTCCCGCGCTGTATTGAGGCGCTCGGCGAAGGGGTGGTAGAACTCATCGAGCATCGGTCGCCAGTCGGCTTTGCCTTCGGATACCTGGTCCAGTTGGTCTTCCATGTTCGCTGTGAAGTCGTAATCCATCTCGACATCGAAGTACTCGGACAGCAGGTCACTGACGATTCGGCCCGTCTTAGTGGGGCTCAGGCGGCGATCGGTCTGCGTGACGTAGTCGCGGGTTTGGATGACACTGACTGTGGGGGCGTAGGTGCTTGGGCGGCCGATGCCCTTGTCTTCCAACTGCTTTATGAGCGTCGCTTCGGTGTATCGCGGCGGCGGCTGGGTGAAATGCTGCTCCGGGAGGATTTTGCGCAGATCAAGGATTTCGCCGGCCTCCAAATCGGGGAAGGTCTGAACGCGGCCGCCAGCTGCTTCGCGCCGGCGCCGTTCTTCCGCGCTGTAGATCGCCAGATGCCCGGCGAATTTCAACTTGCGGCCGGAAGCGCGGAAGCGATAGGGCATATCGTTTGGCGCCCGTCCCGCCTTTACTTCGATGCTGAGCGTGTTGTAGATGGCGGGCGACATTTGGCTGGCGACCAAGCGCTGCCAGATAAGGGTGTAGAGTTGCAGCTGCGGTCGGCTGAGGAATGATTGCAAGGATTCGGGACTTCGCATGACGCTGGTGGGGCGAATGGCTTCGTGCGCTTCCTGCGCGCCTTTAGCTCTGGTTTTGTAAACGGGCGGCTTGTTCGGCACGTGATTGGCGCCGTGGCGCTCGCTGATGAAAGCCCGCGCTTCCGCAACGGCTTGCTTGGATACCTGGACGCTGTCGGTACGCATATAGGTAATCAAGCCCACGGGATTGCCCTGGCCGATGTCGATGCCCTCGTAAAGCTGCTGCGCGAGCTGCATCGTGCGGCGGGCGCTGAAACGATGGCGGCTGGAGGCGGCTTGCTGCAACGTACTGGTGGTGAAGGGCGGGGCGGGGCGGCTTTGGCTTGTGCCGCGCTTTACGGAGTCGACAAGATACTGACTCTGGCGCAGGGTTGCGACATGCGGCTGCACGGTCGCCTCGCTGTCCAGGACCGGTGGCAAGTCGCTCTTGGGGTTGAATGTCACATTGGCATCAGCGATTTTCGTCAAGCGGGACGTGAAGTTCGATGCGTCGCCACCGTTGGTTCGCTTGGCCAAATTTGCATCGATCGTCCAATACTCGACTGGCGCATGCGCTTCGATTTCTTTTTCGCGCTCGACGACCAGGCGCAGCGCTATGCTTTGAACGCGCCCGGCGGATAGACCTCCGCGCACTTTCGACCAGAGCAGTTGCGAGACCTGGTAGCCAACAAGCCGGTCCAGGATGCGCCGAGCCTGTTGGGCATTAACCAGGTCCATATTGATTTGACGCGGTTGGGAAAAGGCATCGGCGACCGCGCTGTCGGTGATCTCATGGAAGACGACCCGCTTGACGTTCTCAAGCGGTATTTCCGCCTCGTCGATAATGTGCCAGGCAATGGCTTCGCCTTCGCGATCGGGATCAGTGGCGAGGTAGATTTCGTCGGCGCCGACAGCGGCAGCCTCAAGCTCCTTGAAGACCGCTTTCTTCTCATTTGGAACACGGTAACGCGGTTCAAAGTTGTTCTCGACATCGACAGACAGGCGGCTCTTCAAGAGGTCGCGCACGTGACCGACTGAGGACATCACGGTGTAGCCGTCGCCGAGATAGCCACCGATGCTGCGCGCTTTTGCGGGTGACTCGACGATGACCAGCTTGCCGATGTCTTTGCGCTTGGCTTTGGGTTTCGCGCGCGACTTGGCTCTGGATTTGGGCTTGGCTGCCCGTTTGGGTTTCGCCTTTTTTCGTTTGGGACGCTCGATCTTCTCCGGTTTGGGGAGGCCTTCGTGGGCGGCGGTCGCGCCCATACGAAACAATTTGGTTCCACATTCGGCGCATTGTCCGCGAGTACCGGGTACGCCCGTCTTTGTGTACACGGGCACGGCAGCGCCCATATCTCGTTTAGTTCTGCATTTCACGCAGTAGGCTTGCAAGGCATCGGTATTGCTGTCAGCCATATCCCTTCCTCGTGAATGTGTGGATGATGTTAGAGATATTCTTCGTTTCCGTTTTCGCGCAGGTAGTCAACCACCTGCTTGACATCTTGCGTGCGGTCTTTGTGACAGATCAGCAGGGCGTCTTCGGTATCGACAACGACGATGTCTTCGACGCCGATAGCCACCGTTAGGCGGTCGCTTAGGACGAGGGTATCTCGCGTATCGAGGATGACGCGGATATCGCTGGCGTCGCCTTTGACGCAATTGCCGAAATTGTCTTGGGGCAGGATGTCGTAGAGCGATGTCCAATTGCCGACATCGCTCCAGCCGAAATCATTGGGGATGACGGCGATATTATCGGCTTTTTCCATGATGGCGAAGTCAATAGAGAGCCTGGGCATCGTCTCCCAGATGTCGTGCAGTTTCGTGGCGTAATCGGGCGCTTCAAAGGCGGATTGCAGATATGCGCACATGGCGTATATCGCTGGCTGGTAGCGCTCGAAGTCTTGCATTGCGCGGTCGACGCGCCAGATGAACATGCCGGAGTTCCAACTGTATTGACCTGATGCGAGAAATTGCGTCGCGCGAACGATATCTGGTTTCTCGGTAAAGCGGTGAGATCTGTAGACCTTGAAGCCATTGACTTCCGCGAGGGCTTTGCCCTGTTGAATGTAGCCGAAGCCGGTGGCCGGATGGGAAGGCGAAATGCCGAGCGTGACGATCTGGCCCTCTTGCGCCACGTGCCAGGCGGCTTCCAGGACGCGACAGAATTTTTCGCGCTGCACGATATGATGATCGGCTGGCAGGATGGCGACCGTCGCATCCGGGTCGCGCTTTTGGATGTAGCATAACGCGAGGGCGAGGGCGGGGGCGGTGTTTTTGGCATAGGGTTCGATGATGAAGTTTTCGGGTGGAATCTGCCCGACTTCCTTTTTCAGGTCGTTCATGAGTTCACGACCGGTGACGATGAATATGCGCTCGGGCGGGAACAGAGTCGCGATGCGTTCCACGCTGGTGCGCGCCATCGAGTGGTCATCAATGAGTGGCAGCATTTGCTTGGGCATACGGGCGCGGCTCATGGGCCAGAGCCTTGTTCCATGCCCGCCCGCGGCGATCAGGGCGTAATAGTGCTCCATTGCGTCAGCCATTAGCCTCCAGATTCCAGCGCACGGCAGTATTGCATAGGTCCGGCGCTATCCGCAAGTCCCTTTAGTTCTAGCATGGTCAAGGTGCTGGTCACGGTGGCGGTGGGCAGACGCGTCTGTCTGACGATTTCATCGACATGAATTGGATCAGCGCTGAGCTGCCTTAAAATCGCGTCTTCCGTATCGTTGGCGGGCTGCAGGCGCTCCGTTTGAATCTTCGTCTGCGTTCTGAAGTGGGAGAGATCCAGTTCTTCAAGGATGTCGTCGACTTCGGCGACGAGCTTCGCGCCCTCTTGTATCAGCTGATTGCAGCCGCGGCCGGAGAGGCTGAATATATTGTGGGGCAGGGCGAAGACATCCCGTCCCTGTTCGAGCGCGTGCGACACGGTATTAAGCGCGCCGCTCCTGGCAGGCGCTTCCGCGACCAGGACGCCCAGCGACATCCCGCTGATGAGCCGATTGCGCTGCGGAAAGTTTTTCGCCAGCGGCTTCGCGCCGAGCGGCATCTCACTGATGATAGCGCCATTTGCCGCAATCTCGCTAGCCAGGTCGGTATTTTCGCGCGGGTAAATTTGGTCGATGCCCGTGCCGACAATGGCGAAGGTGCGCCCGCCTACAGCCAGCGCGCCCCGATGCGCCGCGGCGTCAATGCCTTGCGCCAAGCCGGAGACGATAGCGACGCCTTGGCTCGCTAGCTGCGAAGCCAGTTGATTGGCGGCGTCCCAACCGTATTTGCTGGCTTTGCGCGTGCCAACGATGGCGAGGCGCTTTTCATCCTCCGGCTGGAGTTGACCGCGCGCGTAGAGCAGCAGGGGGCGGTCTGATAGTTGGCGGAGCAATGCCGGATAGGCATCGTCGTCAAGCGTGACCAGCGAGGCGCCGGCGCGCTCAACTGCTTCCATTTCAGCTTGAACATTGATTGAACGGCGCGCGTGGCAGAATTGGCGCAGCAAGTTTCGCGGCAGATTGAGGCGCATCAGGCTGCTTTCCGGTTCGCGCCACAAGGCTTCCGCCGATTCAAAGCGCGCCAGCAGCCGTGAGGTCTTGACAACGCCAAAATTGGGGACGAGGTGCAGCCCCAACCAATACTGTTGGTGTGAAGATTCTTGCATAAAGGTCCGTCAATGAAGGATGAACATCTTCAGCATATAACGCTGCGATTTTCTTTGTCAAGTGCGCTGGGTGGGCGGGCGGTGTGGGTTTTCTGTTTTGAGAATATTGCGCCGGTTGCTTCGCCACAGCCCTCGCGAGTCAAATCATATTACGAAATAATCTGGCAGGTTCAGCGAAAGCGCGACCATAGTGGGCACGGAGATTTGATGAGCAACCGGCTCGGTACAGGGCATCAGCGGGGAGGCAGCAGACCTTCCGGCAGCGCCATGTTGATGATGCCGGCTTCAAAGTTTATGCTTTGAATAGTCTCGTCGTGCGCTGGGACCAGGACCTCGCCATATTCTTCGCCTTCGACGATATAGACATCGTTGGCGCCGGTCTGGAGCACTTCGCTTATACGACCGATTTCGATTTGGTCGGCGATGACGCGCAGGCCGATCAGATCAAACAGGTAGTATTGGCCCTCTTCCAAGGGCGCGGCTTGGTCGGCGCTGATCATGACGACTTTGCCTCGCAGCAGCTCGGCCTCATTGCGATCGCGGCAGCCGGCGAAAGACAGCAGAGCGTAGCTCTTGTTGAAGCGGACGCCGTTCAGGGCGCGCCTTGCTGGCGCCGCATCGTCAGGCGCATCCGCCAGGTAAACATGGTCAAGTTGCGGCAGGCGATCCGGCTGCTCGGTGAGCACACGCATTCGGAGTTCGCCGCGTACGCCATGGGGCCGCAGTATCTCGCCGACAACGAGGTAGTTCGGTCGCCGCGGCACGGATATTTTATTCGATCTCCAAGATGACGCGCCGACGCCGGTCCCGTCCGCTTCCGGCATCCGCTGGCGGCATCGCGCGCAGCAGAGCGCGGATCGAATTGGCGACGCGGCCGTTGCGGCCGATGACGCGCCCCATGTCGTCCGAGGCGACTTTTAGCTCTATCACGACGCTGCGGCCGGTATCCTTGCGATTGACGCTGACCTCTTCCGGCGCGTTGACCAGATTTTCAGCGATGTATTGGACCAGATTCTCTTCCATGGGAGGTTTTCCAACTGGATGGTTTAGTTTTCGTTCGCAGCTGCGTTATCGGCGGCAAGACGAGCAGCTTCGCGCGCTTTGATTTTGCTCTCGCCATCGCCAGGCGCCGGATAATTTGTCCTGGGGCTGGGCAGTTCAGGGCGGTTTTCTTCCGCCTCTCTGACCAGATCATCCATGTCCTCGCCGGCGCGCAAACGCTGGAAACGCTCCCAAGTGCCGGTGTGCTCGAGCAGGCGGCGAACGGCGTCGCTTGGTTGGGCGCCGACGCTAAGCCAGTAGAGCGCGCGATCTTCTTCGATGGTTTCAGTCGCGGGGCGGGTGCGCGGGTTGTAGTGGCCTATATTTTCCAGGTATTTGCCGTTGCGCGCCTTGCGCTGGTCGGTGACGACCACGCGATAGCTGGGCTGGCGTTTCAAACCTTGACGGCGTAGACGAATGCGAACCATATGTATTCTCCTGCCCCCTGGGCTTAAGCGGTTAAGCCGGGGATATTGGGCATTTTGCCTCTGCTTAGTTGATTCATAAGCCGGCTCATCTGCCTGAATTGTTTGAGCAACTCGTTAACATCGCGCACTTCGACGCCGCTGCCGGCGGCGATGCGTTTTTTGCGGCTGGCTTTCAAGATGCGCGGGTGGCGCCTTTCCTGCGGCGTCATAGAATTGATAATCGCTACAACCTTTTTGACGCGCTTCTCGATATCGTCGTCGTTGAAATCAGCTTGTGTCTGCAATTTGGACATGCCGGGGATCATGCCCATGACCTTGCCCAGCGGACCCATGCGGCGGATCTTCTGCAGTTGATCGAGGAAATCCTGCAAAGAGAATTCATTCTTCATGATCTTGCTTTGCAGGCGCAGCGCTTCTTCTTCTTCGTAGAGCGTCTCGGTCTTTTCGATGAGCGACATGATGTCGCCCATGCCGAGGATGCGCTGGGCGATGCGATCGGGGTGGAACAGCTCCAAGGTGTCCGCGCTGACCTTCTCGCCAGTGCCCATATACTTGATGGGCACGCCGGTGACCGCGCGCATGGAGAGGGCGGCGCCGCCACGGGCGTCACCGTCAACACGGGTCAAGATCAAGCCGGTAATGCCAAGGTTTTCGTTGAAGCCGCGCGCGATATTGACCGCTTCCTGGCCGGTCATGGCGTCGGCGACGAGCAGGATCTCGGCTGGGGCGGCGATGCGCTTGATCGCTTCAAGCTCATCCATTTTTGTTTCGTCGATCTGCAGCCGACCGGCGGTATCGACCAGGACGACATCAATATCGTTGTCCCGCGCATGAGTCAAACCGCGCTTGACGATTTCGGGCGGCGCCGCCGATGCGCCCTCTTCGTAATGCGGCACGTTTATCTGCTTCGCCAAGGTCACCAATTGGTCGACCGCGGCGGGCCGGTAGGTGTCGGCGGCGATCATCAGCGGCTTGCGCCCTTCCGCGCGCAGATGAAGCGCCAGTTTGGCGGTATTGGTCGTTTTGCCCGAGCCTTGCAAGCCGACCATCATGATGACATGGGGCTTGCTGCTGCCGCTATAACTTAGGCGGCCCGGCTCGCCCAGCATATCCACCATTTCTTCGTGGATGATCTTCACGACCTGCTCGCTAGGCTTCAGCGCCTTGTGCGCCTCTTCGCCGAGAGCGCGCTCGCGCACATCCTTGATGAAGTCTTTGACGATGGGCAGGGCGACATCAGCCTCAAGCAGCGCCATCCGCACTTCGCGCATGACGGCTTTGACGTCGGCTTCTTTGACTGTGCCGCCTTTACGCAAGCCTTCGAAGGCGGTGTCGAGTCTTTGGCTCAGTGATTCAAACATGAATGGTCTCGCTGAAATCGACGAAAGAGGATTTTAGGGTAAGTCTAGGTCGCAGTCAAGGCGCGGCTTGCGCAAAAGGGGGCGAGCCACCGCCGCGCGTAGACACTGCGGAACGCTCGCCCCTACAGAGGTTGGCTCGTAGGGGGTGGAATTCAAGCGGTTGCGCCCTCTTCTTGAGTTGCGGGCGACAAACCCCATCCCCTAACTGCCACTGAGGACAGGACAGTTTTTCCGCGAGCAAAATATCGTCCCGAATTCTACAATTGCTAGGGCTTTTTCGGGCGAGCCACCGTCTCGCCCCTACAGAGGTTGGCTCTTAGGGGGTGGAATTCAAGGGGTTGCGCCCTCTTTTTGAGTTGCGGGCGACAAACACCATCCCCGAACTGCCAAGCTTAACCCTGCGGGGCGCAAGGTTTGTTGTGCTGCGGTGGGCGACACAAATGTCGCCTCTACGTTTTTTGCGTTACTGCTGGCACCAGCCGCAGCATAATCAGAAAGGCGAGAATGCCAAGACCGCCGGCGGCGAGCCCGATTGCCAGGAAGTTCCCGCCGCTGAATTTGTAGATGACGGCGCCGAGCGCCCCGCCAGCGACGCGGCCAAGCGAATGGGCGCCAACATTCGCGCTCATCATGACGGCGCGCGCTTGGGGCAGGATCTCGCTGAACAGCGGCAGAGCCGAAACGATGGCGGCTTCAATCGCGATAAACATGAGAAATATGCCGAGCATCGCCGCGGGCAAGCTGAATGACAGGTTGGGGATTATCAGAAAAAGCGCGGCGGCGATCAACATCCCGCACATTGTCGTTCGCTTGGCGCCGAATCTGTCGGCGAGGGTGATGACGATGAATTCACCGATGACCTCGGCCAGCGCGATGACGATGGTGACGGCGCCCAGGGCAGTCAAGACCAGGTCGAAGCTGTCTTCCATCCAAAGTCCATAATTGATGTAGAAGATTTCATGCGAGGCCGTCAGGCAGACGGTGAAGAACAGGCCGAAGACGGCTGGCCGGTGGGCGCTGACGACGCGGATGGCCGCCAAGGGATTCATGATGCGCAGGCGTCGCTGCCCGCCGCCGCCCGCGGTTGGGTCTACGAGCAGCCAGAACACGACGGCGCTCGATCCGAGCAGGAGGGCGAGGAAGAAAAATATCGCTTGCAGGGTGCTGACATCAAGCAGGAAACCGGCGACGGGCGCCGCGATGACTAGGGACAAAGCCCAACTGAGTTCCGCAATGCCCATGACGCGGGCGCGCCGGCTGAAGTGGATGGCATCGCCAATATAGGCTTGAAACGTGGGGTCATAGATGATCTTGCCGACGCTGAAACCGAACATGACCAGGACGAAGACGCCATAGTCGGCGAAGATAGCGCCGAGCAAGCTCATGGCTGTCATCATGGTCAGCGCGCCCAACATGACGGCTTTCTTGCCGTAGCGCTCGGATAAGGTGCCGAAGAACGGGCTGAACAAACCGGCGCCGTTGGTCAGCGCGATGACATTCTGGATGTTATCGGCAGAGACGCCGAATGCGGCGCCGATTGGCGCGACGAAGGGATAGGGGAAGCGCCTGGTCACGTTGATGGCCAACCTGGCGAAAAAGATGGCGAAGATCGACCGGGCGACGCTCTTGTTCACGAGTTGCTCAATTCGGCGAAAGTCGATTAGCGGCTGCCGAAGAGCATTCTATCACAGGCGGGCGCGAAGTCGGTCAGGCTCTGAAAGCCGGCGGCGAACTCGGGCGCGCGCGCGCCGATGACCAGCGTTGGAATATCGTTCAAGGTGTGGCGGCGCGTGCTCAGATCCTCCATGTTGCCGTGGTCGCTGGTGATGACGATTAAGCCTTCGTCGTCTTGCCATTCTTCCAAAAGACCGGCGAGCAGCTGGTCAAAACGTTCCAGGATCTCAAGACCGCGCGCCAGCGGACCGCGATGCCCGATGCGGTCAGTCAGCCAGTGAGAATGAAAAGCGAAATCATAGCTGCGCGCTAACTTGGCTAGCAGCGAGCCCGCTTCGGCAGGCGAATAATCAGGCAAGCCTTCAATCTTGAGATGCTCTCGCCAGCTTTCGGTCGTCCATTCGGCAGTGAGAGCGCGGCGGTTGATGACGTCTTCGACCGTGAAGTGGGGCGCGCCCGATTCAAAGGCGGCTTGCTGCACACTGGAGCGCAGCGTTTTCCCCCGCGCGAAATTGCGAAGCAGGCCCGGCGGGTAGGCGGTCAACAGTCGGGCGGATTTGCCGCGCGAGGCAAGGCGCTTGAAGTAGGAGCTCTCGGCTATTATTTCGCGCGTCCGCGCATCGGGCTTGGGACCATAGTGACGACCGGTGAGCTGGGGCAGGTTCAAGCCGGTGAGCAGACTGGCTTGTCCGGTACCGCTCTGAGGGCGGCCAGGCAGGCCAAGGCGCGGGTCGGTCGGGATAAAGATCGCGCGCTCGCTGCGCTGAAAGCCGGTTGACGCGAGCCAGGGTCTGCCGTTTGCCAGCTCATGCATGGTTGGCGTGTCCGCGCTGGCGAAGGGGTTGGCGGCCGGGTTGTCGGCGCCCAGACCGATGCCGTCCAAAAACAGTGTCAATATGCGCATGGCGCTGGCGGCTGAGCTTCGCGACCAATCACGGTCGGTAGGAGAGTAAAAATGGATTCGTCAGGCCTTCGCGTCCGATGGTGGTGGCGCCCATGTGGCCCGGCAGGACATGCACATCATCATCAAGCGTCAGAAGCCGAGTAAAGATGGAGTTCAGCAGCAAATCGTGATCGCCGCCGGGCAAGTCGGTGCGGCCGATGCTGCCGGCGAACAGTGAATCTCCGCTGAAGAGAATTTTGCGCTCGGCGAGGTAAAAGCTCAGGTGACCGGGCGCGTGACCCGGTGTGTATAGACTGAGCAAGCGCATGGAGTCGAGTTCTACAATATCGTTGTCCTTTAGCAGTCGATCCGGTTGCGCCGCTTCTGGCAACTGTCCCAAACCAAAATACAAGCCTTGCAGCGGGATCTCAGCCAGCAGCGCTTTGCAATCTTCGTGAATGAGGAAGGGGATCTGAAGCTGCCGCTTGACCTCGGCGCTGGCGAGCACGTGGTCCAGATGGGCGTGGGTGGCAATCATCAGCTTGATTTCCCAGCCTGCGTCTTCAGCGGCAGCCAGGATCGCGGGCGCGTCGTCAACCGGGTCTATCAGGATGGCGCTGTTCGTCTCCGTATCGGCGACCAAGTAAGCGTTCGTGGCGAAGGGTCCGAGGGTGAGCGATTTAATTTTGATGGGCATGTTAGCGCTTTCTTCAAGTCGGTTTAATGATAATCCATATTTCCGATAATTCCTGCATTTTCAGCAGCAGGGCGACGATGGCAAAGACAGCCGTGCCGACGAGGCCTTCCACGATCAGGCGCAGAATCGTGAAGGGCAGGCTATGGAACGAAACCGTCGAGATCCAAAGCGCGTCAACGATTGCGATCGCCGCCATCATGCAGAGTGAAGCCACGAGCGTTTTCAGCAGCGTGCGCGCGAGCGCGTTTTCGTGAAAACCATGCCAGCGCCGCCGCAGGATATAGAGCAGCGACAAGACTTCAAACATGACGCCAAGCGAATTGGCGAGCGCCAAGCCGCTAACGTTGCCGACTTGGCGCTTTATGCCAGCGTGGGGCAGCGTCTCCGCGATTGAGTTGAGCAAGACGCCCGCGTCGACAGCGCGCGCATCACTTAGCAAAATAGCGGCGACGAGGTTGATCGCGGCGCCGCCAAGGGCGGCATAGAGCGGCGTCAGCGTGTCTTTGTCTGCGTAGAAACTGCGCGCGACCACTTCCAAGGCGGAATGCACAATCAAGCCGAGGGTGAACATGCTCAGTGTGCTGTAAACCAGAGCCGAGGCGGAGGCGTCAAAGGCGCCGCGTTCCAGCAGGCTGATGAGCGGACGCCCAAGCGCAATCAGCCCGATGGCGGAGGGGATGCTGGTTATCAGGATGAAGCGCAGCGCGCCCGACATCGCGTCGCGCTTGCCGGTCATATCGTTCAACTCGCTCAAGGCGGCCAAGGTGGGGAAGATGACGATGCCCATAGCGGTGCCGAGCAGGGTCTGCGGGATTTGCATCAAACGCCAGCCCCAATCGAGCGCGCTGACCGAGCCGACGCCCAGGCGCGACGCGATATTGTTCATCACCAAGAAGTTCAGGCTGAATACGCCGAGCCCGCCTATGCGCGGGAGCATCAAGCGGATGACGCGCCAAAGCTGCGGATTGCGCAAGCCGAGATCAAAGCGCCAACGCATTCGATAGCGGAATAAGCCCGGCAACTGAATCGAGAAGTGCAGGGCGGCGCCCAAGACCGCGCCGTAGGCGATGCCATGAACGCCGATGCGAGGCAGCAGGAACAGCACCCCCGCCAGGATGCCAATGTCAAACATGATCGGCGCCAGCGCCGGCAGCAGAAAGTGTTGATGTGAGTTGAGAATGCCGCTGAAGATGCCGCTGACCGCGAAGATGATCGTGCTGAGCAGCAATATGCGCATCATCTCGACCGTGATTTGGACGGTCTTCGCGGAGAAGCCGGGCGCGACCAGGTTGGCAACCAGCCAGGGCGCGAGCAGAAAAACGGCGACGCTAATCGCCAGCGCGAGCGCGAAAATGGTGGAGATCAGGTTGCTGGATAAAGTCCAGGCGGCTTCCAGATCGCCCTGAGCCAGGAAGCCGCTGAAGATGGGAATGAAGGCGTGCGTCAAGGCGCCGCCGGATATCAGGATGACGATGAGTTCGGGGATGCGATTGGCCGCGACATAGGCATCGAGCTCGCTGCCGACGCCGAAGACGCCCGCGATGATCAAGGTTTGCGCGAGGCTGATCAGCTTGGCGGCGGCAAAGGCAATCATGACGGTCAGAGTGGAGCGGGCGATGCGGCGGTTGCGCTGCAACAGCTCGGGACGAGGCTTGTTCTTGTCGGTCATGCGCGAACCTAATTGAGGGCAGCCAATGCTTGAGCAGCGGCAGCGAAATGCCGGTTGTACGCCAGGGCGCGGCGGTAGGATGCAGCCGCCTCTTGTCGGTTGCCTTGCGCCTCTTGCGCCATGCCAGCCCAATAATATGTTTCTTCGAGTTCTCGCGCGTTGTTTTGATTGATGCGCGCGAGGCTCATGACATCGTCGTAGCGGCCGACATGGAAATAAGCGGCGAAAGCGCCATATTGATACCAGTGCATGCGCCAGGGCAACTGCCCGGTGCGATTCGCCTGATCGAAAGCGGCGGCGGCTTCGTCATAGCGCTCTAACGCAACTAGCGAAGTACCCATATTGAACCAGGCGAAGGCATTTTGCGGCGCGCGCCGCGCTTCCAATTGCGCTGTTTCGAAGGCGATTTGAGCCGCTTGTTTTTCGTTCCAGTAGTCACCCATCAGGTCGCGCAGAAGCGCTTCTCGCTGGGGCTCATATACGACAATGAATGTCCGGTTGAATGCCCGCCAGTGGATATCGACTTCGGCATAATCAATGCTGACGCCTTGGGCGGAATCGCCGACGCCGAGGAAGCTGTCGAAGAAAAAGAATACGTCGTTGGCGTCGTCATAAGCCACCAGCGCGCGATAATGACCGATCCAGTCATAGGCTTCAAACATGGCGCCGGTCTCGATGACGACTGGGAAATCGTTGGCGACCAACAGCTTCAGTAAATCAAGCGTGCCCCCCATGCGCACGATCGCCTTGACATTGCTCTCCGCTTCGACGAAGGAAGCCAGCTCTTCGGGGCTGACATTCTTGTCTTCACGATTGGGTTTGAGGCGCTCGGCGGCGAAGGCTTGATTGCGCCGCCAGCCATAATAGCTGAGCGCCATTGTGATGGTGGCGGGACCGCAGTTGTTCCAAGTTTGCTGCTGGTGAAGCAGCCCGTAGATTCTGGCGGATGATGGCAGTCGGTTCGGCGTTGAGCGCGGCGCTGCGTTCTCCGGAGGGGCGGCTTGGGTGGGCAGCGGCGTCGGCGAGGGAATGGTGGCGACCAGGCTTGGCTCGGCCGATGGCGCGGTCGACGCAATTGCCGCTGTTGGCGTCGCCGTTGCAGCCGCCAGAGCCGCAGCATTAGCGGGCGCTTGGTCATCTAGCGCTGTTGGCCAAACAGTCGCGGTTGGCACGGCGATGTCGAGTGGCATATCCAGCAACGACAACGCGGCGTCGGCGTTCTGCGGGGCGATGATCGTGGGGAAAACGCCGCCTTCGGGGGTGGGCCGGCGCAGGACGCTCATGAAGGGCAACTGGTCGATGACGCGCTGCTGCTGTGCCGGGCGCAGCACTTCACGGAAACCAATTATGACTCCAGCGAAGCCAACTACGATTAGGAAAAAGAAGAGTATCACGCCCCAGAAGAGCAGCTTCGGCGGCGCCCGCAAACCATCATTGCGGCTGTTTAGGTAATAGCTGCGGCTCGGCTGAGTGTCGTGCAGGTTGCGCAAGATCCGGCTCTCGCTATTCGTTCATTTGGGCGGCGAGCGTCGGCTGACGCCTCTATCTCATACTATAGCGGATTTGAGTTAAGCAGTTCCTAGTTTGTCATGTAAAAGCGTAATTGGCAGTATTTGGCAAAAGCGGGCGAGCCACCGGCTCTCCCCTACGATGTTAAATTTTTTGGGATTTTCTCTTATATCAGACACGCTTATTCGTAGCCTGCAATCATTTAGAATTTTGAAGCGCGCGGGGGGAACTTTGCCGAACCGTAGCTCAAGGCATCGAGATAAGACTGCAGAATGACGCGAGCGGCCAAATCGTCAATATGCTCGCGGGGACCGCGCTTGGCTTGCTTTGCGAGCGCGCCCGCTTCTACGCTTGTAAGATATTCGCTCACTTCGACGACGGGCAAGGGGACGACGCGGCGCAAGCGGACAATCCAATCGCGGACGATTTCAGCTTGCGTCGGGAGGCCCGCAGGCGCGTTGGGATTGTGTGGGACGCCGACAACCAGCCCAACGGCAGCTTCGCGCTTGGCGATATCAGCGATCGCAGCGAAATCGGCTGCTTCACCCTTGCAGATAAGAATCGTAAGTTCGCGCGCGCCGATACCCATGGCGTCGCTCAGCGCCACACCGATGCGCGCCTTGCCGTGATCGATTCCGATCAATCGGCCAATCATGCCGGATCTTTGAGGCGCAGGTCGATTCGGATGGCGAGAATCGGCATTTTAGCGAGACCTGGCGGATAGATGTTCAGAAGTGGCGGCTCGGCGGCGGAGATTGCGGGCTGCGCACGCAATAGCGCTTTGGCGTCGCTGAGGCTCAGCCCCGCCAGTTGGGCGCGCAATGCATCGACGTCTAGCGCAGCCACAGCGCTGCCGCTGGCGCGCGCGGTGAACCTGACTTGCCCGTTTTGCTGGCTAAGCGCAAAGGGACCGCGCGAGTATTCGAAAGCTTCTTCAAGTAATGTCTTGCCCCGCGGCATCATCCCCCGCAGCCTGCCGAGCGCGATCTGGCGGCCATAGCGCTCATCAATAGCGATCGCGCTGACGACCGCGCGCATCGTCAGCGAAAGTTCAGTCGTCATCGTGCCGACATCGGCTGAGAAGTTGGTCCATGCTTTTCGCTCTTCTTCAATGCGAATTGACTCGATAATGATGATCTGGTTATCGGACAGACCCAAGCGCATTTGTTCGAAGGCAAGCGATTGCAACTGAATGCGCACACTTTCCAGCAGACGCGCATGATCTTCGGCGGCGACCACTTTGACACTGCGAACCCCGCCGCCGGCGACGGGCGCCAGATTGATGACGGACACGTTTTCCGCCAGCGCGCCGAAAATCGTATTGATCATGCCGGCGCTGACGTTGCCGACGCTCCCGCGGTAGCCCTCTCGCGCTTCTACTGTGGCGTCCACGCTGCGGCCGATGCCAGCTGGCACGAATACGTTCGCGACCGTGTCAAAGAGAATCGGCTCGCCGGCGCTGGTACCCAGGATCGTCCTCGCCGGGATGATCACGCTGGTATCGCCGAGATTTGTAAACGTCACCACACCGGCTGCCGACACGCTATCCAGCCAGAAAGCGCCGCTGGTGGGAATGGTTGCGCTGGTTTCTACGGTTTTCAGCAGGGTCTTGGCGGGAATCAGGCCGCGCTCAAGATCTACGGCGGTCGCCTTCCTGTCGGCGATGATGTCGACGACGGCAACCATGTCTTCGTGCGCCAGAGTCACTTCAATGACCGCGCCTGGCAGGACGATGTAGAAAGCCGCGCCGATGACGCCAGCTAACAAGACCAGAACCAGAACCCGTTCGATAGCGCCGCGCCAGGGTGAATGCCGTTTGCGATCTTGAATCCGCGCGGCGATCAGGGCGAGATCGTCGGACCGCAGATCCGCGCCTAGCTTATGATAACGGGGCAGGAAGCGTTTCTGCCTTCCTCGTTTCCAGCGACCTGATTCGCTGGATTCGATAGAATCGAAGCAACTGATGTTTAGCTCGGCGGCATGGCCGATAACATGCCGGTCTGCGGAGACGAGCGCCAGTTGAATCACGCGGCGGTAGGCTTCGCGTTGTATCAGCACAAGGTCAAGTTTGCGCTGAAGCGGGGCGCCTTCGGCGGGCCAAATCAGCAGAACGCGGCTTCCACGCAGAACTGAGAGACGCCTGCGCACGGTGACGACCGTGTCGCTCGCTTCAAGATAGAGGTGTTCGGTTGTGCTTGACATCATTTATGAGTATACGCCGAGGTGAAATAAAGGTAGGACCGGCAGGATGCGAAACCAGAATCAGGCTTGGGCGATCAGATCACGCGCGGCTGCCAGCGCCTCTGGAATTTTGCTGCTGTCGGCGCCGCCGGCTTGCGCCATTTGCGGTCGGCCGCCGCCGCCACCGCCAACGATTCGGGCGATGGGTTTGATGATATCGCCAGCGCGCAGACCCTCTTTTACCAGCGAATCAGACACGGCGACTACGATCTGGGGGCGTCCATCGTTGTCGCTAGCGAGGACCATCACGCCCGCCTCCACGCGGTTGCGGAACCAGTCGGTCATTTCGCGCATGGTTTCCATGGGCGTGTTATCGAGTTCGGCGACAAGCGCTTGTACGCCGTTCAGGCTTTCAAGGTTTCCCTCAATCATGCTGTTGAAGCTGTCGCGCGCCAGCTTGCGCCGCAAGTTTTCGATCTCGCGGCGGGCCGCGCCCAAATCGCTTTGCAGCCCGCGAATTCGGTCAGCAGCCGCGGCCGGGTCGGCGCCGACTTGGCGCGCGATCGCGTTCAAGGTATTCAATTGTGCCTGTACGTAAACGTTGGCGGCCTCTCCGGTGAGCGCCTCGACGCGGCGAATGCCAGCGCTGACGCTGCTTTCGCTGGTAATAACGAAGCCACCAATTTCGGCGGTGCTGTCGACGTGCGCGCCGCCGCAAAGTTCGTAACTGTAGCGGTCATCGCCATGGGCAATGCTGACCGCGCGCACGGTATCGGCGTATTTCTCGCCGAAGAGCGCTATCGCGCCTTCCCCGCGCGCTTGCTCGAGGGTTTTGTAGGCCGCGGAAATGGGATAGTTCTCGAGTATTGCCGCTCTTATTTCCGCAGCAAGGGCAGCCAGTTCTTCGTCGGCGAGCTTTTCGGGGTGCGAGAAATCGAAGCGCAGCCGATCGGGCGCAACGAGTGAGCCTCTCTGCTGCACATGCGTGCCAAGCTGGTTGCGCAGCGCAGCATGCAGCAAGTGCGTGGCGGTATGATTGCGCGTGATGTCTTTTCGGCGCGGCGAGTTTACCGTTGCGGCGGCGCGGTCGCCGACAGCCGGCGCCCCTTCGACCACTTCGCCAAGGTGGACGACGAGGCCGCTGACCGGTTGTTTCATCGCTTCGACTTCAATGACCCAGCCGTCGCCGGCAATCGCGCCCGTGTCGCTGACTTGACCGCCGGCTTCCACATAGAAGCGGGTGTGGGCGAGCAGGACTTCGACTTTTTCGCCTAGAGAGGCGGAATCAACGCGCTTACCGTTCTGGCTCAGGGCGAGCACTTCGCTCTCGATCGGGGCAGCGGTGTAGGGATCGTAGGCGACGCCCGACGGCGGGAGCTGACCCGCCGCCTGCAAATCGGCGAGGAGCTGGCGATAGAATTCGCCCGTTTCGATTTCGCCCATGGCGCTGCCGCCGCCGCTGATGATGGCGTGTTCGGCTTCGGCGGCGGCGAAACCGGCTTCGTCGATGGTGTAGCCGCGCTCTTCCACAATGTCTTTGCTGACCTGGAACGGCAGCCCCAGTGTCGCCTTGAGATAGAAGGCTTGATCGCCGGAGAGTTCGCGTCGGTCGCCGAGCTGAGCGAGCATATTGTCGAGTTCAATCAAACCGCGGTCCATTGTGCGGTGGAAGCGCTCTTCTTCCTGGGTGATGGCGCGCTTGATGCTTTCCGCGCCTTCGATGAGTTCGCTGTAATGGCCGCCCATGATGTCGATGACGGTATCGGCGATTTGCGCCAGGAAGGGTCGGTCAAAGCCGATTTCGCGGCCGAAGCGCGCCGCGCGCCGAATCACGATGCGGGGGATGGCGGCGCGTCCCTTGGCGCCCGGCGTGACGCCGTCGCTGATCAGGAAGACGGCCGCCCGAAGGTGATCGGCGATGACGCGATAGGGCACGATGTTGGCGTCGCGTTCGGCATCGCTGTGGCCGGTCAAAGCTTGCGTCCGCGCAACGATGGGCGTGAAGAGATCAGTTTCGTAGTTCGCTTCGACGCCTTGCAAAATCGTCAGGATGCGTTCGAAGCCCATGCCGGTGTCGACGCCGGGCGCGGGCAGGGGGACGTCCCACTGTCCGCTGTGATCGGGGTCGGCTTGCTGGCGGTTGAATTGCATGAAAACGAGATTCCAGATTTCGAGGAAGCGATCGTCTTCCGCTTGCAGCAGGGCGATGACATCGTCGTCGCCCTGATCGGGAAACTTGTCCCAATGGATTTCGGTGTTTGGCCCGCAGGGACCGGTGTCCGCCATCTGCCAGAAGTTGGTCGAAGGACCCATGCGAGCGATGCGCTTGGGACTGATGCCGACTTCGTTGACCCAACAGTCGTAAGATTCGTCGTCGTTCTCGTAGATAGTGACGGCGAGGCGTTTGGGCGGCAGCTTGTAGACATCGGTCAGCAACTCGAAGGCGTAGCGAATCGCGTCGCGCTTGAAATAGTCGCCGAAGCTGAAATTGCCGAGCATCTCGAAAAAGGTGTGATGCCGCAGCGAGGGACCGACATTTTCCAGATCATTGTGCTTGCCGCTGACGCGCATGCACTTTTGCGAGGTGGCGGCGCGGCGGTAATCGCGCTGGTCCAAGCCGAGGAAGACGTCTTTGAATTGCACCATGCCGGCGTTGACAAAGAGCAGCGTGGGGTCGTCAGCGGGCACGAGCGAAGAAGACGAAACCGCTCGGTGTCCCCTTGCCGCGAAAAAGTCAAGAAATGCCTGCCGTACTTCCGTGCCGCTCATCTTTTTCATTGGTTAGTCCTTCGCTGCAAACATAAGTCAAGCCAATGCCGAGCCCGTCCTAGCTGCGGCTGCGGGAAGAATTATAGCCAGCGCCAGCGGTACTGAACAGGGGCGCGTCGCTATGGTATACTGGCGCTGTAGCAGGTGTCTTAGTCGCAGCTGCAAGCAAATCATGAAATCTCAAAGATGCCGCTGTTCTACCCCAGCCCCCGGCCCTTCCCCAGTGAACTAGGTGTATAGTCTTGGATTATAATGGCACTGT
>JAPPFH010000128.1 GCA_028875185.1 Chloroflexota bacterium
ATCACTTCTCTTTCGCCGCCATTTACATCGCCACAAACATGTCCGCTCCTCAGCCGCCTCACGGGGGATGTTTCCCAAAATGAGGGAGGGACTTCAAAAGCCCGTAATTCCTTGAAAAACTCCCCTTCCCTCCTTGTGGGCTGAGGACAGGGCAGTTTTGCAGCGAGCGGAATTTCGTCGCAAATTACGTGTTTTCTTAAGCTATTTCGGGCGACCCAGCGCCGCGCGTAGGTCGCGTAGACACTGACCGCCGACACTGCGGTTCAGTCGCCCCTACATCTTTTGCGCTCCGTCGGGCGACTCACCGAGTCGCCCCTACAATTTCGCACCTGGATTTGCTTGTGATTGGCACATCGAGGCATCCATATCCAATCGGATTAAACCTGTCCTGTCGTCAGTCTTTGTGGGGCGCGCGTAGACACTGCACTACGGCAAGGGGCCGGGTCACGTAGACATAGACCTTCGGGGATGGGGGTTTGTCGCGCTATCAATGAAATTCACCACTCCCGGCAGGCGCGTCGTGTTTGCAATCCTTCAGTATCTGCGATAATCTTGCGAACTAGCAAAATCTCAGTCTAGGGCATATCGGCTCCGACCGCTTCTGATCAGTTGTATCAAGCTGCCCAGGGAGGTAAAGCCGAGCGTTCAACGCTGCGATGCAGTAATTCTCGTACAGTTCAGAAAGGATGAAGTCAAATGACTACTCGCAAAGCGTTATTAGCTATACTCGCGATCGCCTTGGTTGTGGGGAGCCTGCCGCTCGCTGCGCAGGACGACCAGGTCAACATGACAATGTGGGTGCGGTCAATCCCCTTCCAGACACAGGCGCTGGTCGATGAGTGGAACGCCAACAACGATAGCCAGATCGAATTAACCGTCATCCCGAGTGGCGAGTTTGTTACCAAGATGGGCGCCGCCATTGCCGCCGGAGAACCGCCAGATATCGCCAGCATTGATTTGATTTACACACCGGCTTTCGCGGCCGCCGGGCAATTGGTCGATATCACCGACTTTGTCAAAGCGCTGTCTTATGCCGACACCTTGACGCCAGCGCACATGGAATTGGGCATGTATGAAGGACGCAACTATGCCGTGCCAACGGGGGTAGATGGTTCGTTCATCGTCTACAACATCGATCTGTTTGAGCAAGCCGGCTTGGATCCAGATAATCCGCCCTCAACCTGGGACGAGATGCTGGAAGCGATGCGCGCCATCAACGCCCTGGGCGACGACATCTACGGCTACTGGTTCTCGATGGGCTGCGCCGGTTGCAACGCTTTCACCTTCCTGCCCTTTATCTGGGCCAGCGGCGGCGATGTGCTCAGCGATGACTATACCGAAGCGACCATAACCAGCGACCCGATCGTGCGCGAGGCGCTTGAATTTTACAATACGATCTGGGAAGAGGGTCTTGTGCCCGAGGGCGCCAGCATTGATAACGGCAGCAACTTCGTCAGCGCATTCGGCGCCGGCAATATCGGCATGAGCGGCACGGGGAACTTCGCCATCGCCGGTTACACCAATGATTTTCCCGACTTGAATTTTGGCGTTTTCCATATTCCGGGTCAAGATGGCGGCGCGGCTTCCTTCGGCGGCGGCGATGTGATCGCGATAGCGAGCGGCTCCGAGCATGTGGAAGAAGCCTGGCGATTCATCGAATGGACGATGAGCGATGGTCCGCAGATTGAGATTTACGCCGCCAACGGTCAGATTCCGGTCCGCCTTGAGCTGGTCGACAACCCCTATTTCGAGGGCGACGATCGCCAGATGACTGCCGCCAGCGCCTTGGCTGTAGGACACACGCCCTACACTACGGTCTACAACGATTTGTTCAATGATCCCAACGGTCCCTGGCTGGAGATGCTGCAGGTCGCGATCCTCGATGGCGATATCGACGGCGCGCTTGAGCTTGGGCAGGATCGTTTCACCCAGATTATGGAAGGCTAGATCGCGCAGGTCGCATAAGTCGTGTAGGTCGCGCAGACGCTGACCGGCGCCATGCAGCATGTGAGTACCTGCCAAATCGGACGACGGTTTGGCAGGTATTTTTCCCTCAATGGCGGTCGCTATAGATTCAAATGAAAGCGATTCGAGAGTTCCAATCGAATGCAGTTGACCCAGTTTAATCTCAGTTGGACCCAGCGACGTAAACTAACGGGGCTGCTCTTCGTTACGCCAACTGTCGTATTTGTGACGGTCTTTTTCATCATTCCGCTCATTATGACTATTTACATGTCCTTCCATGACTGGCCGCTCTTTGGCGAACGCGCCTTCACTGGCTTGGAGAACTACCAGGAGCTCGGCAAAGACCGACAGTATCTCAAGAGCCTCGATTTCACGTTTCGCTATACGGCGCTTGTCACGCCGCCCATATTCATACTCGGGTTTATTCTTGCGTCGCTGGTACGTCACAATATTCGCTATATCGGCATTTTTCGCACCATTTTCTTTTTGCCAGTGGTCATCGGCTTGGGTGTATCGAGTCTGCTTTGGGTCTGGATGCTTGATGATCGTATCGGCGTTTTCAACAAGATCTTGCTGGACCTCAATCTGGCGCCTAAAGCGCAACTATTCCTGGGAAGACCTAACACAGCCATGAACGTCATCATTTTGTCGGTGGTCTGGAAGACGGTCGGCTTCACCATGATTCTGTTATTAGCCGGCTTGCAGGCGATTCCGGACGAACTTTACGAGTCAGCCGAGGTCGATGGCGCCGGATATTTCAGGAAGCTGTTATACATCACTTTGCCATTGATGCGCCGCTTCATCGCCCTTGCGCTTATTCTGTCCGTCATTGGTTCCGTCTTGTCATTCGACCAGTTCTATATCATGACGCGCGGCGGACCGCGGAACAGCACGATATCCATCGTCTTCTGGATATTCAACAACTCCTTCACTTATTTCAAGATGGGTTATGGCGCGGCCATGTCTATCGTCTTGCTTGGGATTCTGGTGGCGCTGACGGGCTTACAGCTGTACGTCTTGCGGGAGAAGGAATAGATGAACGCGCCCGCGTTTGACGCCAGCGCCGATCGCTCGCAGCAAGAAATCCGCCGCATGCGCCAGCGCGCGCTATTGTGGCTCCGTTATCTCGCGCTTGTCATCCTGGCGCTTCTATTCCTGTTTCCTATCGCTTGGTCCTTCATCAATTCGATCAAAACACCCGCTGAAGCGCTGGCTGTGCCGCCGACCTATCTGCCCAGTGAGATCTCCCTGGCAAACTACGAGGAGCTTACAACCTACGGGAAGATCGGAATCGCGCAGCACGTTTACAACAGCACGGTTGTCGCGCTGATCACGGTCGCCGGCAGCGTCATACTGAGCACACTTGGCGGCTACGGTTTCGCTCGCTTCGATTTTCCGGCGAAGGATGTCTTGTTCATCATGGTGCTGTCCACCTTGATGATTCCCTTTCAATCGATTTTGATTCCGCTTTTCGTCATGATCGTTCAGGTCGATTTGCACGACACGCTGTTTGGCCTCGCGCTGGTATACATTACCTTTCAACTGCCTTTCGGCATTTTTTTGATGCGCAACAGCTTTTTAGCGGTGCCGCATGAAATCGAAGAATCGGCGCTGCTGGACGGCTGCAGTTCCTTGAGCATACTGTATCGCCTCATGCTGCGACTGGTTTTGCCGGGCATCGTCACCGTCGCCATTTACGCGTTTATCAACTCCTGGAACGAATTCTTAGCCGCCTTGATCTTCATGTCGGATCAGGACAAATTCACCTTGCCTGTATTTCTCACTACCATTCGCTATGGCATCTGGGGCGATGTCAATTGGGGCGCCTTGCAAGCCGGCGTCATCGTTTCAATCATCCCCAGCCTGGCTATTTTCCTGGCGCTCCAGCGTTATTACATGGACGGCTTGATGGGCGGCGCGGTCAAGAACTAATTGCCAACTTATCTACGAGGCCAGCTATGGACAAGCTTCCCGCGAATCGTGATCCCCTGTATCCCGCCGCGTTTCAGGCGCTGCCGCTGGGCGCCATCAAGCCGCGCGGCTGGCTTCTGAATCAGCTGCGCGTGCAAGCGAATGGACTGACGGGCCACCTCGACGAATTCTGGCCCAGCGTCGGACGCGACAGCGGCTGGCTGGGCGGCGATGGCGAATCCTGGGAGCGCGGTCCCTACTACCTTGATGGCTTGCTGCCTCTTGCGCATCTGCTCGATGACGAGCGCCTGCTGAACAAGGTCGAGCCCTGGATAGCGTGGACGCTTAACAGCCAGGATGAGGGCGGCTATTTTGGTCCGCGCGATCCCGACTGGTGGCCGCGGATGATCATGCTCAAAGTGCTGATGATGCATTACGAAGTCAGCGGCGACGAGCGCGTCCTCCAGCTCATGACCAAATATTTTAGCTATCAACTGCGCGTTCTGCCGGTGAAGCCGCTGTACCTGTGGGGCTGGGCGCGCGCGATGGACAACGCGCTCGCTGTCCATTGGCTATATAACTTCACCGGCGACGGCTTCCTCCTGGACTTGGCTCAACTGCTCATCGAGAATACGCTTGACTGGCCCGATCTACAAGCGAATTACAGCCTGCGCCATATCCTGCCGCTGGAAGCGTGGAATCATGGGATGATGACGCATGGCCCCAACAATGCTATGGGGGTCAAAGCCGGAGCTGTCTTTTACGTACAGACCGGTAAACCCTGGCATCGCATGGCAGCGCGCCTGGGCATTGAAAACCTGATGCGGCATCACGGCCAGCCTAATGGCGTATTCAGTTGCGACGAGCATCTCAACGGCACATCGCCCGTCAGCGGAACCGAACTCTGCGCGGTCGCCGAATTCATGTTCTCGCTGGAAGAACTGATGCGAATTCTTGGCGATCCCTTCTTCGGCGATCTATTGGAACAGGTAGCGTACAATGCCCTGCCAGCCACCTTCAGTCCTGATATGTGGGCGCATCAATACGACCAACAGGTGAATCAGGTGCTGGCCACGGTCGCCCAACGCAACTGGACCGACAATTCCGACGAATCCAATATCTTTGGGCTCGAGCCCCACTTTGGCTGCTGCACCGCCAATATGCACCAGGCATTTCCCAAATTCAGCAAGAGCTTGTTCATGGCGACGCCTGGCGGCGGATTGGCTGCCACTGCCTACGCGCCCTGCCAGGTTAAGTCCACGGTTGCCGGCGGCATTCCCGTGACCATTACCGAAACAACGGACTACCCCTTCAAGGGCGAGATACAGTTTGCCTTCAATCTGGATTCCCCTGCCGACTTTGACTTCGGACTGCGAATTCCCGAATGGGCGGATCGAGCGCATTTGACGATTAATGGGGAGACGCGCGAGATCTGCGCCGCCGGCAGCTTCCATGTGATGCGGCGAGCGTGGCAGTCTGGCGATTCGGTCACGCTGCAATTGCCGATGGATCTGCGCCTGAGTGAAGGTCACCGGGGTTTGCTATCGGTGTATCGCGGTCCCTTGCTCTTCGGCGCGCGAATTGATGAAGAGTGGAAGCAGATTGCTGGTGAGCTCCCACATGCCGATTGGGAAATCTATCCCAAGTCGCCTTGGAATTACGGTCTCATACCTGACGACAATACGATGCTGGCGGATCTCGTCATTGAAGAGGCAGCGCCGAGCGAGACGCCCTTCTCTACGGACGCGCCGCCAGTCACGATAAAGGCAGCGGCAAAGCGACTGCCGCATTGGACGCTGCAAGACAATTCGGCCGCCGATATTGATGTCGGTCCCCATCCCACGGACGCCGAGATCGAAGAGATTACGCTGATTCCCTTTGGTTCAACGCAATTGAGAATCGCGGCTTTCCCCATTGCAAAGCCCGCCGAGGACATGGCATGAGCGACAAGAATCGAGACTACTCGATCCAACCTATTCCTTTCACTAGCGCTCGGATACAGGACGATTTTTGGCAATCGCGCATCGATACCGCCGTCAACGTAACGATTCCTTACGACTTCGAAAAATGTGAAGAAACCGGGCGCATCGACAATTTCGCCAAAGCTGGCGGGCTTATGGATGGCGAGCATCAGGGCATCTATTACAACGATTCCGATGTCTTCAAAGTGGTTCAGGGCGCCGCATACGCCCTGCAAATATCGCCCAATCCGGCGTTGGAAGCCTACCTGGACGATCTCATTGACAAGTTCGCCGCCGCGCAAGAAGATGACGGCTACCTCTACACAGCGCGCACGATTGACCCGGCCAAGGCGCCGGAACACTGCGGACCGGAGCGCTGGTCGAATCTCATCGTCAACCACGAACTCTACAATGTCGGCCACATGTATGAAGCCGCTGTCGCCTACTTTGAAGCGACGGGAAAGCGGAAGTTTCTCGATATCGCCCTGAGGAACGCCGATCTGATCGACTCTGTTTTCGGTGTAGAAAAGCTGCGTGATGTGTCGGGACATCAGGAGATCGAGATCGGGCTGGTGGCGCTTTATCGCGTAACCGGCAATGGCCGCTACCTGCGTTTGGCGAAATTCTTCCTCGATGAGCGCGGAACGTCAAATGGACGCGAGCTTTACGGTCCCTACTGCCAGGATCATCTGCCGGTCACTCAGCAGCGAGAGGCGGTCGGGCATGCCGTCCGCGCTGGCTATATGTACGCCGGCATGACTGACATCGCCGCGCTGACTGGCGACGCCAATTACGCCGATGCCGTTATGGGACTGTGGGAGAACGTTGTCGGCAAAAAGCTGTCGCTAACGGGTGGAATCGGCGCGCGCCATGATGGCGAAGCTTTTGGCCATGATTACGAATTGCCCAACTTGACCGCCTATAACGAGACCTGCGCCGCCCAAGCCCTTATTCTCTGGAATCATCGCATGTTTCTATTGACCGGCGAGGCGCGCTATATCGACATCCTCGAACGCGCGCTCTACAACGGATTCCTGGCCGGCGTCGGCATGGACGGGCGCTCGTTCTATTACGTCAATCCGCTGGCTTGCGATGGCGAGTATCAATTCAATCTCGGCACAGCCATGAGCAGGCAGCCCTGGTATCAGACTTCGTGCTGCCCGACCAATGTTGTGCGCCTGTTGCCATCATTGTCTGGCTATATGTACGCCCGGCGCGACCGAGACATTTATGTCAATCTCTACGCCACCGGCCGCGCGCAATTGCAAAGCGACGGCAGTAACATCAAGATTGAACAAGCTACCCAATACCCTTGGGATGGCGCGATCACTCTTGATCTCACGGTATCGCAACCCGCCGCATTCGCTCTCCGCCTGCGGATCCCTTCATTTGCCCGCGGTCAGCCGCTTTCCAGTGATCTGTATCGCTACCTTCCCGCGGCGGAAGGCGCTGTTCGACTCACGGTTGGCGCGGACGAAGCGCCCTTGAAGATTCAAGACGGCTACGCCCTCGTGTCGCGCCGCTGGGAGGGAAAGACTCGAATCGCGCTGCATTTGCCGCTGCCCATCTGCCGCGTGCTTGCAAACGATGCGGTGGACGAATTGCGCGGCAAGGTAGCCCTTGAGCGCGGTCCCATAGTCTACGCGCTGGAATCGGCCGACAATGATGCGCCAGTGCTGGATCTGACGCTTGACGACTCAAGCCATCTGATCAGCGAATATCAGCCGAAGTTGCTGGGCGGGCTAGCCACCATCCGCGGCGCCGCGCGCGGCGCCAGCGGAGAGGAGATTCCCTTCACCGCCATCCCCTACTATGCTTGGGGCCATCGCGAAGCCGGGTCCATGTGCGTATGGCTGAATCGAGGCTGAGCTTCAATCAGGTTTGGGGCCAGGTATCGCTAAGGCGGTAACCGAGCGGCCAGGGGTCGTCTGGATCAAGCATCAGTTGCTGGGCGCCGGTGATCCAGGCGCGCCCGCGTATGCGCGGCACGACCGCCTCGCGTCCGCCAATGTCGCCGACCGCGGCAATCTCGCAGTCAAATCGCGAGCCGATGATGGAGCGAGCCTCGAATTGATCTCCGAGCCCCATTTCGCCCCGGGCATGAAGCACAGCCATCCGCGCCGAGCAGCCAGTGCCGCAGGGCGAACGATCCAATTTGCCCGGATCGATTGCCACCGTGTTCCGCCCAGCCAACCGCCCAGCCTGCCGCTCAACCGGCAGCGTGAACTGGCAGAATGAGATGTGATTCCATTCTTCATGGATCGGATGCCGAAAACCGAGTTGCTCGTTGGCGGCAGTTGTGATGCGCGCGCCCAGCCGCGACAGGTCATACGCTTCTTCCGCTACGATCTCAAACCCGAGCGAACAAGCGTCGACAAGAACAAAGCTGTCGCCGCCATAGGCGACATCCACATTCAGCGTACCAATGCCTTCGACTTCGAGCGCGGCATCGAGCCGATCCACGAAAGACGGCACGTTCTCAAATTCGATGCTTTGCGCTTTCCCATCTTTACAGCGCGCGCGGATGCGCACCAATCCCGCTGGCGCCTCGAGCAAGAAGGTCGTCTCAGGTTCAACCATGGCGACCATACCCGTATCCAGCAGCACTGTGGCAACGCATATCGAATTCGAGCCCGACATTGGCGGCGTGTGCTCCGGTTCCATAATGATGAAACCGAAGGCGGCATCGGGGTGTTTTGGCGACACAAGCAGATTAACATGCTTGAAGACGCCCCCTCGCGGTTCATTAAGCACGAACTTTCGCAGGCTTTGATCTTGCGCAACCCAGCGCGATTGCTCCCATAGCGAGTCGCCAGGTGGCGGCGCGACTCCACCGACAATCACATTGCCGACCTCACCTTCGGCATGGCAGTTGACGATATGGATGACTTTGCTCGTTCGCATTGGCTTATCCTAAAGCAGATCGACAAGCATGATTGTACCAGAGGAGCACGGACCTAAACCATGCTTGTGGCTCTTGGCATGCTGCATGGCAGCGCAAAGCAATCAGCATTATCATTCAGAGGATATTGGCCAAACACCGATGTGAAAATGGCTGATTGCGCCGCCGATAATTATGCCGGTCGAAGCGCTGCGGTCGCCGCTCTTGCGCGCGCAGCTTCAATAGTGAAAAGCACGAGGAGACTTGCTTATGGTTGAGAAAAGCGTCTTGGACAAGCTGCGACAATACGATTCGGCGACAGTCGCCAACGTCATCGAGATTTTTCAGGTCCGGCCGCGCAATCGTGGATTTATGACGCGCGAAATCAAAGCCGCTTTTCCGCAGTTGCCGCCGATGGTCGGCTTCGCATCAACCGCGACCTGCCGCACATTCGCCGAATTGCCGGATAATGATGTGCCAAATGTACCGAATCTCATCAGCCGCTTTGACGAACTCGCCGGTCCGCCGGTAATCGTCTTGCAGAATCTCGATACAAATGGCTCGGCAGCCAACTTCGGCGATGTATTCTGCAATTCATTCAAAGCATTCGGCGCGGCTGGCTTGGTCACCAATGGACCGGGTCGCGATTTCGCCGGGATTGAACCACTCGATTTCCCCGTATTCTATAACGGCATCGTCTGCGCGCATGGATACATGCACCTGCTCGAATTGCACAAACCGGTGCAAGTCGGCGGCATTGATGTATACCCGAACGATTTGCTTCACGGCGATGCCAATGGCGTCACCACCATCCCGCGGGAGATCGCGCCCGCTGTCGCCGATGCCTGCGCCGATTACGCCGCCGCCGAAGCCGTGGTCATCAACACCGCGCAAAGCGGATCCGCCACATTGTCCGATCTGCGCGAAGCCTACGGCGAAATGGCGAGCCGCATCGCTGATTTGACGGCGCGCGTCGGCAATGCCTGAGCGAGCTTTAACCTAGTAGCGCGTAGACGCAGCCAAGCCAGCAGGGAGAATGAAATGCGCTTATACATAACCGGCGGGACCGGTTTGGTCGGCAGCAATATTATTCGGCTGGCGCGAGAACGCGGCATGGAAATCATCGCCTCGCAATACGGACCCGAACCCGAATGGCGCGTCGATTACCAGCTTGATCCGCTAGACTTTGCCGATCACGACGCAGTCCGGGCATCGATCCGCCGCTACAAACCGGACGCGGTCATCCACTGCGCCGCCATTCTCGATCAACTCTTCATGTTCGCCAATCGGGAATTGTGCTGGTCGCTCATGGTTGATGGCACGCGCGCCCTGGCCGAAGCCTGCCGCGAAGTCGAGGCGCGTCTGGTCTTTGTCTCGTCCGACTGGGTCTTCGATGGACGCGTTGATCTGGTAAACGAGACATCGCCGCCGAATCCAGTAAACTTCTACGGCGTGATGAAAGCCGCCTCGGAGCGTGACCTGGGCGCGCTGGACGGATTGAACTATGGCGTCGGCCGGCTGGCCGGCATCTACGGATTGAACTATGCCGCCCCGTCTCTCGCGCGAAAAGATAATGGCTTGGGCTTCGATTTCTCCGTCTATGTGATTTATCGGCTGGCCGCGGGCTTGCCGGCCGAAGTCTGGACCGGACCCAAAGTTAATGATGTGGCGCACCCTACACTAGCCTCCGACTGCGCCGATATGCTTCTGCGGTTGGCGCAATACGATGGTTGCGGGCTCTTCCATTGTTTCGGCAGCGAAGCGATCAACCGCATCGACCTGTCGCATGAAATAGCCGCCGCCATCGAAGCCGACCCCGCCTTGATCATGCCGACGCGGACTGATGAGGCGGTGCTGGATCAGATGCGCCACATTGGCATCCCCTACCGGACGCGCATGAGCGCGGAACGCACGGCGAAAGCGCTGGGACGGCGCGCCTTCAACGTCAAAGAAGGGCTGGCGGCTTTTCGAAAAGAATGGGACGAGTTTTGGGCTTAAGCAGCCAGACTTCGTAAAAGGAAAACTCACGTGTCGACACCAGTGGCGCATAGGGTCGCGTGGACACAGACCCGCCGACACTGCCACCCCAATGTTGTCTTTCTGCTGACGGATCAATGGCGCCTGCATGCGCTTGGATATGCCGGCAACGCCCAGGTGAAAACGCCAAACATTGATCGGCTGGCGAGCGAAAGTGTCAACTTCAAACATGCGATTTCGGGCTACTCGGTTTGCTGTCCCTGGCGCGCCAGCTTCCTCACCGGGCAATATCCGCTGACGCACGGCGTGATCGTCAACGACGTACCGATAAGCAGCGAGCCTGTCGGCTTGGGAGAGGCATTCAAAAGCGCCGGTTACAATACCGCCTACATCGGCAAATGGCATGTGGACGGCCGCGGGCGCAGCGCCTACATCCCGCCGGAGCGGCGCCTGGGCTTCGAACACTTCAAGGCGCTGGAATGCACGCACGACTACAATCAGTCGGCTTATTACGACAATGACGACCCAACCATGCGCGCCTGGGATGGCTACGATGTCTTCGCGCAGACGGCTGACGCGCAGCGTTACATCGAATCGCGGAAGTCGCAGGGTTTACGCGCCACATCGGCCGAAAAGCCCTTCATGCTTGTCCTCTCTTGGGGACCGCCGCACAATCCTTATGAAACCGCGCCAAAAGAATACCGCGATATGTACAATCCGCGGCACATTGAGCTGCGCCCCAATGTGCCGCCGGAAATGGCGGACGACGCGCGCGAATGGCTGGCCGGCTATTACGCCCATTGCAGCGCCATCGACAAGTCCGTCGGCGATATCATGAAAACGTTGGACGACAATGGCTTGAGCGACAACACCGTGCTCGTATTCGCTTCCGATCACGGTGACATGCTGGGTTCGCATGGCTGGACGCGCAAGCAAAAACCTTGGGAGGAATCGATTCGCGTACCCTTTTTGCTTCGCTACCCAGCTAAATTTGGACCTGCGGCGCGCGAAGTTTCGCCCTTTCTCAACGCGCACGATATCATGCCGACGCTGCTTGGCATCTGCGGCCTGCCGATACCCAGCAGCGTCGACGGGCGCGATTTCTCAGCGGCTCTCGCTGGTAAAACGGTTGAAAGCGACGGCGCATTGCTCGCTTGCTTCCACCCCTTCGGCGAGTGGAATCGAATTGTCGGCGGCCACGAATATCGCGGCATTCGCACGCCGCGCTATACATATTGCCGATCGCTGTCGCGCGTAGGGTCGCGTGGACACAGACCCGCCGACACGGCCACCTCGGCTGTTCCCTGGCTGCTCTATGACAACGAAGTCGATCCCTACCAGCTTGAGAATCTCGTCGATGATCCGGCGTACAGCGAAATTCTGGCGCGGCTTGAGGCGCTCTTGCAGCGTGAACTGGATGCGATTGGCGATGAATTCCTTGATGGAATGTCTTACATCAACAGATGGGGTTATCCCCTGGACGACACCGGCACCGTGCCTTTCCGTTGAGAAGCGCGCGTCCTGTGAGCCTAACTACATATCCGCCAGGCGAACGTAGTCCTTGCTGCGATGATAAATCAGCGGCGCTTGCGCATCATCGTCAAGAACTTCACCGATCACGTATGTGGCGACCTGCTCGTCCGACAGAATATTCTTCTGTCCATTGAAGGCGCTGCCATCGGGCATGTAGGCGCAGGTCATCGCCCGCCGATAATAGGGCGTCATATTGGCGCCGGCGCCATGCGCGCATAAGCCATTATGAAATGAGCAGGAGCCGGCTTTCAGCTCAATCGCGACCGCTTCCATCTTGCCCCACGCTGTATAGGTCTCGAAAAGATCGCCGATATTCTGGCCGATGCCGACATTGTCCCAGGTGGCTGTTTTGTGGGCGCCGGGTATGAAGTAAAGGCAGCCGTTATTGGTCGTCACATCATCCAGCGCCACCCAAAGGCTGATGGCGTCACGCGAGTAAAACGACCAATAAGGATTGTCGAGATGCCAGCCGGTTGGATTACCCCAGGGCGGCTTGATCAGCGCCTGATCGTGCCAAATGCGAATGCCCTCAACTTGCGCCAGATCGGCCGCCATCTTGCCCAGCCGGTCGTCAATCATCAGTTCGCGCATGCCCTCGTGGTCGTTCCACAGATTGATCCGCTGCGTAAATATGCGCGCGTTATAGTTGTCCTCTTCGAGCCAAGAGCCATCCGCCAGCTTGTGCCGGCCGCGGCTGCCTACCGCCTCGCCAACGTATTGTCGCCAGGTCGCTAATTCATCATCGGTCAGGAAATCATGAATGACGACAAAACCATTCTCTTGATAAAACGCGATTTGTTCCGCTGTAACCGTATGATTCATGTTTTAATACTCCTGCGCTTTACGATTTGCCCTGAATGTACAGAGTGATTCGCCACGCGTCAAGCCGACGCCATAATGATTTTGACCAGTTGCATCAGACGAATGAGCGAAATGCCTTTCCGCGGTTGGAGCCGCCCTCTCGTTCAACTGCCACAGTTGTAGAGAATCCGCTCAGCGTCAAATGCCCGCTTTCTTCATTGGCGCCATCCAGAATCCGCCGCCACAAAATCGCAATCAGCAGCTCGCGCAGCAGCAGAAACAAGAAAAGCGCCGCGCTAAGCCTGATGTGATCGACGAGGACGATGACCGCCAGCGCCAGCGCGTAAGACGTTATCTGCGACAGGGCAAAGACGGTTACAGTGACGCTGGTCTTGTCGATGTTGCCGCCGATGCGATTGCACACTTCCACCGCTATCAGGCAGGCGATTACGCATGACTGCGCATGCTCCAGCCAAATCACGGCGGCCGATAGGGCAAGGTCAACCAAGATCGCTGCCAGGTCCAAGATCGAACTTTGCGCTATCAACGAAAGCGCGATGCAAAGCGTCATCAGGAGAACAAGGGTGACCAGCGCAGCGAATACGCGCCGCAGCAGGCTCAGCCATAAGACCGCATCGTCCCGGTTCAACACAACCTTGCAAATCGTCAGATAGACGAAGACGCGCCCAGGCGGGATTACGCTGATCTCGTCCAAAACGCCGAGGACGGATTGCCGCGATAACAAGGGCACTATGCGGGCGATCCATAAAACGCAGTATGGCGCGCTGAAGAGCATAAGCCAGACTGGCAGCAGCCATACGATCATGTGATCAAGGACGGCGTAAAAGTAAGCTAGCGAGACCAGCAGGACGAATCCGGAAACCAGGCTAAGCCGCAACACGGGCCAGGGCCGCGCCCGGTTCATTTGTCTTCGCAGATGGGTCGCTACTGGATGGGACGCGTCCCGGCTCAATTCGCGCCATAGCGACGCGCGTATCCGTATGTGCCGGTGCAAAATGCGCAAGTAGCTGCCAGATTGGGTGAGGATGAGGATCCAAATGCGAATCACGAGCGATTAAATTGACGAGCCGTGCCGCGCAAAATGAAGCTAGACGGCGGCCGGCGTCAGCATTCGCTTCTTATCGGCATCGACCGCATCGTCATAGAGAAAGCATTTGACGCTGCGACCTTCATGCACCACGCTCGGCGGTACATTGTCGTGGCAAATGTCCATAACAGCCGGGCAGCGTCCGGCGAATTTGCAGCCGGTGCGCGTGTACTCATCGGTTTCGATGACTGCTAAATCGATCTTTTCGTTCCAGGCTTCTTCCGACTTGATGTTGGGAATCGAAGTCTTGAGGTTCTGCGTATAAGGATGCAATGGATTGCCCAGCACCCGTTCAGTCGGTCCCATCTCGACGATCCAGCCGCGCAGCATCACGGCGATGCGGTCCCCGGTGTAATAAGCGGTCGCGAGATCATGCGTGATGTAAATGACGCTGACGTTGTTGTCTTCTTTCAGCTTGCGGAACATGTTCACAATCGACATACGCAGTGAGGCGTCCAGCATAGACACCGGTTCATCAGCGATAATCAGTGAGGGCTTGGTGATCAATGCCCGCGCTATAGCGACGCGCTGCGCCTGCCCGCCAGACAACTCGTTAGGATAGCGCCCGGCGATCTCCGCCAGCGTCAAGCCAACCGCGCTCAGAACTTCATTGATGTAGCGCGGCGCTTCCTTCTTGTCTGCGACCATTTTGTAATTCTGCGCTGTCTCATAGAGATAGCTGTCAATACGCTTGAGCGGACTGAAGGCGGCGAAGGGATCCTGGAAGACCGGCTGCACCTCGCGGTAGAACCAGCTCTTCATTTCCCTGCGGCTGATATCGTTGATGACGCGGTTTTTGTAGCGCAGAATGCCTTCGGATGAGGACTCCATACCCAGCACCATTTTCGCCAATGTGGTCTTGCCACTGCCGCTTTCGCCCACGACCGCGAAGATCTCCGGTTTGTCCGAATCGATGACGATCGAGGCTTTGTCAACCGCATGAAAATCCTGTGAGGCGAAGCCCTGCCGAATGTGAAAAACTTTGGTCAGATTCTCAATCTGCAGGAGTGGCGCGTAGACACTGCCACCATGCGGCGCGTGGACACTGCCGCCGCGCCGTTCAGACCGCGAGTCACGCGTAGACACTGTGGCCTCCATTTAGCTCCTCCTCGACAACGTGGCAGGCGGTGAAGTGCTTCGGCTCAATTTCGATTAACTCGGGTTCGATCGTCTTGCAAACTTCCTGAGCCAGCGGGCAGCGCTCATGGAAGCGGCAGCCGCTCGGCGGACGATCCAATGCCGGCGGACGCCCGGGAATGGCCAGGCGCTCCTCGCGCGAATCCAGGCTGGGCAGCGATTCAATCAGGAAACGCGTATAAGGATGGCGCGGATTCTCCAAAATCGTCTGCGTATCCGCCTCTTCCACCAGCTTGCCAGCGTATAGAATGCCGATGCGATCGGCCAAATTGGCGTGTACGCCGATGTCATGCGTTATCAAGACCAGCGTGCTGCCTTCTTTCTGCTGCACATCTTTCAGCATTTGAATCACACCGCGCTGCACCACCACATCCAGCGCCGTCGTCGGCTCATCGGCGAAGATGAGCTTGGGCCAGAGTATGGTCGCCAAGGCGATGGTCACGCGCTGACGCATGCCGCCCGAGAGCTGATGCGGATACGACGCCATCACCTTCTCGGGCAAGCCTAGATCGCGCAGATAATCAGCCGTCAACTGGAAAGATTCCTTCTTGGTCACATCGCGATGGGCGCTGATGAAATCGTGGAAGGTATCGCGGATCCGCCGCACCGGATTCAGCACGTGCATGGAACCCTGCGGGATGTAAGAAATCGTGCGCCACTTCATGTCCCGCTGCTGCTCTTCGGTCATATCAGCGGCGTTCATCGTCTCGCCCTCGAGATGATAGATCACCTCGCCGCCAACCACCGTCAGCGGCGGCTGGTAGGCGCCCAGCAGAATGCGCAGCAGGGTTGACTTGCCACAGCCCGATTCGCCGGCGATGCCATAAACCTCGCCTTCTTGAATGCGCAAGGTGATGTCGTCCACCGCCTTGACCGTGCGCTCCACGCCGTAGGCTTTGGTGATGTAATAGGCGCGCAGGTTGTTGGTTTCGATTATGGTGCCCATATCTCGTCTTCCTCTTTGCGCGAATCATCGTCTGGCGCATCTTCGCCCACATGCGCCGACAGACGAACCAAGCGCTTGCGCGGATCGAGATATTCGCCCAAACCGACCGACATCAAATAGAAGCCCAGCACCATGAGGACCACGGTAACGATAGGAACGATAATGACCCAAGCTCGGCCAGCGAAGACGGATTGATAGTAGGTCGCCCAATAAATCATGGTGCCGACAGTTGGGCTGTCCAGGTCTGCCAAGCCAAGATAAGACAGCGTCACTTCAAAACCGATGGAGAAGAGGAAACCGCTGATAACATCGGCCAGCATATAAGGAATGATGAATGGCAGATGCTCCCTAATGACGATCCGGACTGTGCTCATGCCGCTGAATACAGCCGTATGGGTGAAGTCGCGCTCGCGCAAACTCAATACCTGCGAGCGATATCGCTTGGATGGATGAGCCCAGTCGAACAAGCCGATCAGTATGCCCAAGGAATACATGGTCATACTGCCACGAAGGATGGACGCGATCAGGATAATCAGGGGTAATCGCGGAATGACGATGAAGCTCTCAACGGTGGACTGCGCGATCCGGTCAAAGATGCCGCCAAAATAGCCGGACAACATGCCGAGCATCACGCCGATGCCGCGACCAATGGCGACCGCGATGATCGAAATCGACAGCGTGTTCCGAACAGCGAATGTGGTCGACCAGAAGACATCTTCTCCCTGTGATGTCGTGCCGAAGACGAAAGCAGCCGATGGGGGCTGGTTTCGCTTGACTTTGCGCCGCAGCTTCCCCGGGTCATAGGGCGAGAAAAATGAAAGGACGATCATAACCGCGACTATCAGCAAAATCAGCGAGCCGAAACGAAAAGAGGGACTGAATTTGATCAGGTCTCGTATCGTAGTAAACAATGCAGCCTCCGAAAGGCGACTACCGTAATCTGCGCCCGCGACCCTATCTCAGGCGCACACGCGGATCAAGTACAGGATAAAGCAGGTCGATGATCAGCATAGCAGTGGCGACCCCGACGATCGATAAGAGCGCGACACCCATGATGATGTTGTAGTCGGCGTTGTAAATCGCGTTATATAAGACAAAACCCAATCCAGGATAGGCGAACAATATCTCGGTGATGAGCGCGCCTTCAAAGATTGCGCCAAAAGCCAATGCCAGATCCGTCACTTGCGGCAGCATCGTATTGCGCGCGACATAAAACAAGATGATTTTGCGCTTGGGTACAGCCGCCAATTCAGCGTATTGCACATAATCGTTGGCGATCTCGGTCGTCGTCAGCGCCTTCGCCATGATGAAGCGAAAGGCAATGGCGCCGATGACGATTGAAAGCGCCGGCAAGAAGCCGAAATAAAGCACCGTGCTGATGTACTTCCAAGTGAGGGCCGGCTCCCCGCGTGAACCGCCCATTATCGGAAATATCTGCAGCCATGCTCCAAAAATGATGAAGAGCACCAAAGCGGTAATGAGATATGGCACGGGATAGACCACAACGACGAATCGCTCGAGGAATTGCGACCATCGCCGGTTGTGGAAGTAACCAGCCAAAGCGCCCAAGAACACGCCAATAGTCCATGAAATGATGATAGTTGTAGTCAAGAGACCAACCGACCAGGGCAAGCCAGCAGCGATGATATCGGAGACTTTGCGCGGGAAATTGCCAAATGATACGCCCAAATCTCCTTGCAGCAAACGGCTCCAAAAGCGGCCATACTGCTCAAGCAATGTGCCATCCAGACCAAAGAGCGCCGTTGCCGACTCGCGCATGCTGACTACCGCGTGGGGGTCAATAGACGCGAAAGCGGTCATGCGCCCGATCATCTCATCGACTGGATTGTAGGGTGATAAACGCGGTATGAGAAAGGTGGCTGATATGCCGACAAAAATAACAAGCGCCCATTGGAGGATGCGTGGCAGGATGTAGGTGCGCAGCAGATTCATCAAGTGTCCTTTGGGACAAGCGCTTGCTTAGTATGGAGGGTCAGCCACCGGCGCAGCTCAGTGTCTACGCGAGCTGACCCCAACAACGGCAACATGCGCGCGTAGGGGCGAGCCGGCGGCTCGCCCGTACAACACTCCCAATTGCCCGTACACATAGTCAGCTTACGACGTCGATGTCAAGCCCTGGATGGCGTACTTGCCGCCCTGGAACCAGTACAGGGGCATCGCATACGGATTCTCAGCCGTGGGGAAACCGGTCCAGTATTTCTCGTCCCAGGTGACCAGCTTCTTGAAGGCGATGCAGGTAATGTCGATCATGTTCTCGACCCAGTGCTGGATGAACTTGATGTTCAAGGCGATGTTTTGATCGGCTTGGCCAACCGGATCGACCGCCTCCATCGCATCGAGCAATTCATCGATCTTGGGATCGACCAGGCGCCGAAGGCTGTTGCCGCCCAAGGGACGATAATCTTCGCCAGCCGGGGCATAGAAGTCCGAATGCATGCCGTTGATGCGCGGCCAGAAGTCGCCGGCCGGCAGCGCGAAGGATCCCCAGGGCGTGCTGACCTCGTAGGCGCCAACGTGGTGGTTCTGCGACCAGGCGCCGCGATCCAGCGTGATGAAGTTGACGTCAATGCCGAAGTCCTGCCACATATCGGCAGCCGCTTGCCCCATACGGTAAGCATCGTTCTCGCTGGGGTCGGACTGCAGGTCGAGCGTCCAGATTTCGCCATCGGGCGTCAGCCAGTTGCCGCCGCCATCGCGGCTCAAGCCGGCTTTCATCAGCAGCTTCTCGGACGCTTCGGGCGCGAACTTCCACCAGCCGGTGCCAAATATCTCCGCTGGCGTGCCCGGCACTGTATGGCCCTGCTCTTCCGCCCAGGCGTTGAGCTGGTCCGGCACAGTCGGGTCATATACGGAGAACATCTCGCCATCGCCCAAGTCAATCTGCAACTCGTTCAGCCAAGGCTCCATTGCCTCATGGTAAATCCCCGTCATGGCCGCCGTCGGCGGTACCGCAAAGGTTGTGACTTTGGCGAGCCCGCCGATATAATCGCCGGCCAGCTCAACGTTGTTGATCGCCAGCGCCAGCGCCCAGCGAACGTCCTTGTTTTGCAGCAAGGGGTCGCCTTCGAAGTTGAAAGCCAAGTGACGCGTGCTGTACTCATTGGGGAAAGCCCAGGGGAAATCTTTGTACCAGCTGCGCGCGGTCGGCGTGGTATCCAGCGTCGTCTCGAAGGACTCGATATCGACATCGAAGTAGACATCCAGCTCGCCACGAGACATGGCGATCGCCTTCTTGATATTCTCGTTGCCGTAGAAGATGCTCAACACATAGGGAGGACCGCTGCCTCCGGTGATGATGCCAGCCAACGAATTCTCCGGATCATCGCGGCGCTTGAACAGCTCCCAATAGCCGTTGGGATCGACATCAACTGGCAGGTAGTTGCCCAGCACGATCACATCTTCGGCGTTCCAGTGCCAATCGGCGAGGGTCTCGCCATCAGCCAGATTCGCTTCCACCTCGGAAACGTAGTGGCTCGGCATCATGTACAAGCCCGCCCAGCGCGATTCAAACACCGTGTGCAAACGCGGGTTCGGCAGCGTCGTGAACTTAACGCTGAATTCGCCGGTCTTTTCCACGCCGACATCAAATTTGGTCAGCTGTGCGTGCCAGCCCTGCTGTGTTAAGCCAGAGTTGGCTTTGACCGTTTCAACGGTATAGACCACGTCATCGGCGTTGAATTCTTCACCATCGGTCCACATGACGCCTTCGCGCAGGTCGACCGTCATCTCGGTAAAGTCCTCATTGTATACGGGACCGGAAATTGCCAGCGCGTTAATGTTCTCGCCGGTTTCCTGGTCGCCATTCCAGAATGTCTCCAGCATCAGCGCGTGGTGGTGCGGGGTATTGCCGCCGGTGCGCCAGACATTGAAGTTGCCGACCGAGCCCCAACGGAAGATCTGGTCGAAGACGAAGAGATTCGCGCGCCCGCCCGGCACTTCCACCGGCAGACCCTGCGGCTCCTGGGCGACGCCAACTAGCGTTGGCACAACCAGAAGCGCCAACAACAACAAAAGTACAAGCTTCCTTAGCATAGGAAAAACTCCTTAACTGAATGGAACGAAATGCACATGAGCGCTTATGACGCGCCCCTGCTTGCCCCGAACGGGCAATCGCAGACATTATAGTAACGCAGAATCGCGACATTGCAAGTAATCGGTTAACCGAGCTTGCGAAATCGCGCGAGAATAGCTAAGTTATTGGCTTGTTGCCCAATCTGTAGCGCCGCGCGCGCGCCTATGGTAGACTTCCCCGCGATAAAAGGAGTATAGCCCGTGCCCGATAAGCCAAATATCTTGCTGATCGCAATTGATTCCATCCGCGCCGACCACATGTCCTGCTACGGATACGACCGCCTCACCACTCCCCACATCGACCGCTTCGCCCAATCGGGGACCCTTTTTGAAAACACCTTCAGCCCCCATATCCCGACCACGCCGGCCTACGCTTCCATGCTCACCGGGCTCGACTGCTTCGGCACCCAAGTGGTGGCGCTGCGCCATAAGGGTCCGCTGCGCGCGGAAGCGCCGACCGCCGCCGAGATCCTCCGGCGCTACGGTTACAACACGACGTCAGTCGGCTTCAAAGGCAATCCGAGTTCCCGCGGTTATGACAACTACGTCGAGTTCGCTGGCTGGGGCAGCTTCGCGCACGGCCGCAGTCCCAAAGCGCAGAACCTAAATGATGTGACGATTCCCGAACTGGAACGGCTTACCGCCGAGGGGGCGCCCTGGTTTGTGACCCTGCGCCACATGGATCCGCACGCGCCCTACCTGCCGCCGGAACCTTACGAGCGCATGTTTTACCACGGCGATGAATGCGACCCGGATAACCGCTCAATGGATCCGGTTTTCAGTTTCAAACCTTTCGCCGTATTCTATAAGTCCTGGATGCCGCCCGGCCTCACCGACAAAGATTACGTCATTGCTCAATATGATGGCGCCATCGCCTATATGGACGCATGCATTCAATCGATCTTCGAAGCGCTGGACAGCATGGGCATCCTCGACAACACAATCGTCGTCCTCAACGGCGATCACGGCGAGACGCTTTACGATCACGAACTTTGGTTCGATCATCATGGCATCTTTGATAATGTCCTGCACGTCCCGCTGATCATCCGCTATCCGGAACGAGTGCCAGCGGGCATGCGCCTCAGCGGCTTCAACCAGCACAAAGACCTGCTGCCCACCCTGCTTGATCTGGCCGGTTTGGACGATCAAGCAGCCGACGATGGTTACCAATTTGATGGCCAAAGCTTGATGTCGATGGTGAACGGCGAGGCGACTTCATTTGACAGCGAGTTCTATATCAGTGAATGCACCTGGATGCGCAAGCACGGCTGGCGAACGCCGGGCTGGAAGCTGATGATCGCGCTAGAGCCGGACTTCCACTTCAAGCCGGAAGTCGAACTCTTCAACCTGGTGGAAGACCCGAATGAAGACCGCAATCTTGCCGCAGAGCGACCCGATGTCGTGGAAGCGCTGCGGGCGCGCATGGAGGCTTGGATCGCCAAGCGCGAAGCCGAAACCGGCTTGACCAATCCCATGCTCACGCAAGGCGACTGGCACGGCCACACAGGCGTCGGTCCCTTCAAGACATCGCAGCAGGCATACGACACGCTCTCGCTGCCCGATCTCGAACAAGCCATCAGGCTGCAAGCGGAATCGCGCGAGGAAGAATAGGAGCGCCAACCCCACCCCCTAGCCCCCTCCCCGAGGCATCAGGGAGGGGGAACAAAGGAAACGGTAGGGGCTACCCATCGGGTCGCCCGCCAACAAATAAGGAGACAGCACATGACCCTACGCGTAGCCATCGTCGGCATGGGCGGGATTGGCAACAATCACGGCCGCTGCTATACCAATCACCCGGAGGCGGAAGTCGTCGCCGTCTGCGACATTATTCAGGAACGCTCGGACAAAGCGGCCGAGACTTTCGGCTGCCAAGGCTTCTACTCGGTGGGCGCCCTGCTTGAAAGCGGCGTCGAATTTGACGCGGCCAGCGTGACTACAGCCGGCGCGGAAAACGGCGGCGACCATTATGCGCCGACCATGCAGCTGCTAGCGGCGGGATATCCCGTTCTCGGTGAGAAGCCGATCTCCAACAGCGTCCCGGAAGCCGAAGAGATGGTCGCGCTCGCGCGGGAAAACAACCTGCGCTACGGCGTCAACCTCAATCATCGCTTCACGCCCGCCGCCACGCTGGCGAAAGAATGGATGCTGCGCGGCCGGCTAGGCGAAGTCAATATGATCAACATGACCATGTGGATCAACAACCCGAACGAGACTTCGCCCCACTTCCACATGCGCGCGCTGCACCCGCACTCGCTTGATGTCATGCGCTACTTCGCCCAATCGGATGTGACGCAGGTGCACGCGATTTTCAAAAAGGGCAGGGGTCGAAAGATCTGGTCCAACGTCCAGGTCAATCTGCTCTACGAGAACGGCATCATCGGCCACCTGCGCGGCAGCTACGACGGCAACTGGGGCCATACGAGCATGGGCGGCGGCAGCTATGGGCTTGAGACGCTTGATGTCTTCGGCTCGGACGGGCGCTTCTACCTGCGCGATGCCTGCGAAGAACTCATCTATTACCCGCGCTTTGAAGGCGCAACGGAACGGCACGAAAACTACGGCGACATGAGCCACTTCGGCGAGACCTTCCAAACTCGTATCAACCACTGGGTCGACCAAAATCTAGCCGGCGTCGCGCCCGACAAAATCGACGCGTCCGGCGCCGACGCGCTGCATGTGCAAATGATCATCGAAGCCGCGATCGAGTCTTGGGACACGCGCCAGGTGGTCAGCCTGTGATAACAGTCATCGGCCGCGGTCACAGCGGCACGCGGACGATTTCGCATACGCTCTACGCCTCGGGCGTCTACATGGGTCAGACCTTGAACCCGTCCGGCGATCTGGTGCCGGCGCACGCCATGTACGACGCCTGCCGCGTATTCGCGCGCTACGTCAAGTGGAATGGCGACCTTAGCTGGGATTTCAGCCGCGCGCACGCCGCCGAGATCCCGCCCGCCTTCACACGCAATCTCAACCGCTATCTGGAATCGGTGCTGAATCATTCGCGGCCGCTGAAGGGCTGGAAGGTGCCGGAGACCACGTTGGTCTTCCCCTGGATATTGCGCTTGTACCCGGACATGCACTATATTTTTTGGATTCGCAATCCGCGCGATAGCATCATCGGCTCGCATAAAACCGACGACATGCGCGACTTTGGCATCCAGTATCCCGAAACCGATGACGAACGCCTGCGCCGCGCAATCTCCTGGAAATACCAATACGACTTGGTCAAATCGACGCCCAAGCCGGCGCGCTGGATCGAAGTGCGCTTTGAAGATTTCGTGACCAATCAAGACGAGAACCTGGAACGGCTTGAAGATTTCCTAAGTATAAAATTGGCGCGCGTCGTCATGCGGCAAGATACCATCAACCGCTGGCAGCGCGATGACGGCGTTAACTATTTCGACTTCTTTGAGCCAGCCATGCGCGAATACAATTACGAAATTCCGCAGCAATCCGCGGCTTTTGCAGGGGCGGCTGACCCGCAGTGTCCACGCGCGGCGGTGAGTCGTCCGCGAAATGGGGAGCCAGTATGACCTTGCGCGCAGCCGTAATCGGCTTGGGGCCGATCGGCAATCTACACGCCAAATGCTATGCGCGGGATGAACTGGCGGAACTGGTCGGCGTCTGCGACATCATACGCGAGCGAGCCGATGCGGCGGCGGCGCTGCACGGGGTTCCCGCTTTCTACGATGTCGAGACCATGCTGCGCGCGCTGGCGCCCGATGTCATTAGCGTGACCACCGGCGGCTACGAGAATAGCAGCGACCATTACCGGCCGACGATGCAAGCGCTGGAAGCAGGTTGTCATGTGCTAGGCGAGAAGCCGATTTCCAATGAGATTGGACCAGCCGAAGAAATGGTAGCGAAGGCGCGTGAATTGGACTTGTGCTACGGCATCAATCTCAATCACCGCTTCACTCCAGCCGCCCGCCTGGCGAAGTCTTGGATCGATCAGGGACGGCTGGGCCACCTGCTCTTCATCAATATGGCGATGTGGATCATGAACCCGGCAGAGACCTCGCCCCACTATCACATCAAGTCGCTGCATCCGCATACGGTTGATGTAATGCGCTATTTTTGCGGCGACATCGAAGCCGCGCATTGCTTCGCGACCAAAGCGCCGGGAAGAGAAATCTGGTCGACGGCGCAATTCAACTTCCGCTTCCGCAACAGCGTCGTCGGCGCGCTGACCGGCAGCTACGACATTGAGCGCGGCCATCCGATGGAGCGCTGCGAAGTCGCTGGCACTGGCGGACGCTTCGTGCTTGATGACATGTGGCGCGAGCTGACGCTCTACCCCGCCGGCGACATGGAGAAGACGGTCTATACCGATCCGCTCTTCGGCGGCTTTCACAATTTCGAGAACACGTTTAGGGAGCGCATCCATTGCTTTTTGCGGCAGGTGTCGGATGGCGTCGCGCCGGAAGCAATCGATGGCAGCGGCGCCGATGGCTTGGCGGCGCAAAAGGTGCTGGCGGCCGCGATTGAGTCGCTGGAGACGGAGTCGGTTGTTTATGTCGATCAAATTAGCATGAAAACTGTAGGGGCGCCTCTGTGAGTCGCCCAGAGACGCGTAGCGCTTTATAGAAGGTGGAGGCAGAGGATGGCCAACTGTTCGTATTGCGGAAAAGCCGCTGGCGCGGGAAATGAATTCCATAACGAATGTATGAAACTCTACATTTCAGCAGAACACTGGATTGTCGCAATGATTGGGGCGCTTGTGGCAAATGAGCACAAGACTTCTGAGATGAAGAGAGCTATCGAACGCGTCGCCAAGATTAGTTTCATACACGCTAGCGATTTGCGGCCCCTCCTATTGGATGGCTGGAAACAAGCTGTAGAACAAGCATTACAAGATCATGTACTGACTACCCAAGAAGAAACAACTCTATACCAGATCGCGAGAATATTTTCGTTGTCAGATGAAGAAATGAAGAAAGACGGTGTCATTGCACGCGTCGATAAAGCTGTGATCATTCGAAACATTATGCAGGGTGTGGTGCCTGAGTTTCCTTTGGGTGATCTTCGATTGCCCTTTAACTTTCAGAAGTCCGAAAAAGTTGTATGGCTTTTTGCAAATGTAGACTATTACGAGCAGCGCGCCCGCACGAAATACATGGTCGGGTCTAATGAAGTTAGCGCCAGCATCGCCATGGCGCTATATCTCAAGACAACCGAAGTTAGCGCCGAAGTAATTGAAAGTGAAGAGACAGTACAAATTGACAGCGGAATATTGGCAATAACTACACAACACATTTACTTTGTGGGGGCGAGCAAGAGCGTTCGAACAAATTACCGCGACATTGTATCATTCAAACATTATTCGAATGGCATCGGTTTTGTACAAGACTCACAGCAGTCCGCGCCGAAGGCATTCGTAACTGACGACGGCTGGTTTGCATATAACCTTATTACAAATCTTGCCAGAAGGGTATAGCCCAATAAACAACAATCGGACAATTTCCGAAAGGAAGAAGCACAATCATGAAACTCGGAGCAAACTCACTTCTATTCGGCAGTTGGGACATGGAGACCGCCTTCAAGTACCTGAAGATGGCCGGTTACGATGGCATTGAAATGTCCGCAATTGACGAGATGAGCCAGCATCTCGTCTTGTCGCGCTGGCAAGAATGCGCGCCGGAGGTTGTACGCCTCTCAAAAGAATATGACCTTGAGCTGCTGGCGATGGAGCAATCCTCGCGCGATCCCGACTTGATGGAGCGCGCTATGCAAGCCGCCGTCGAGACCGGCATTCCGATCATCAACGTTGGACCAGGCGGTAAATCCGATGACGAATCGACCTATCAGCAAGTGCTCGACGAACTGGGCGTATTAGTGGATCAAGCCGAGCGCTACGGTGTCATGCTCTGCGTCAAGGCGCATGTCAACAATTATGTCTACAATACGCCGACCAGCCTGAAGATCTTGAATGACATCACTTCGCCCAATTTCGGCTTGGACATGGACCCCTCGCATATCCATCGCGCGGGCGAGAATCCGGTCGAGGCGATTGAAGCGGTCATCCACCGCATCAAGCACGTGCATATCCGCGATTGCAAGGGAAGGCAAGCGGGACCGGGCGCGCCCGAAGATCAAGCCAATGGCCGCGGCGATATTGACCTGGTCGGTTACATCCGCGTCCTGCATGAGCATGGCTATGACGGTCCGCTGAATCTCGAAGTGATCGGCACCAAAAGGATGGGGCATACGCTCGAGCAGTGCATCACCATCGGCGCCGAATCCCGCGGTCATATGCAAGCCTGCCTGCAAGCGGCCGGCGCCCGCTAAAGATGATACCCGCCCCCACCCTAAATCCCTCCCCCATAAAGAGGGAGGGATTTTTCAATCGCCCGCAGAAAGAAAGATCAAACGAATGAATTTTCGACCATCGGATAAACAGATACAAACTGCATACGACCTAGCGCGCGAGCGCTACGCCGCATTCGCGGTCGATGCGGACGCCGCCCTAAACATCCTGAAGACCGTGCCCATCAGCTTGCACTGTTGGCAGGGCGATGATGTCGGCGGCTTCGAAGACCCGGAGCGCGGGCTCAGCGGCGGCATCATGGCCACCGGCAATTATCCGGGAAAAGCCACCAATATTGACGAGCTGAGGAGCGATCTCGATAAAGCCTACAGCTTGATCCCCGGCGACCACCGCCTGGCGCTGCACGGCTCTTATCTCGATAGCCCGACCAAAGTGCCGCGCGACGAACTCAAGCCGGAGCACTTCGCCTCCTGGGTCGATTGGGCGAAAGCCAATAATCACGGTCTCGATTTCAATCCGACTTTCTTTTCGCACGACCTCGCCGATGACGGTTTCACGCTTTCGCATGCCGACGCCGCCATCCGCCAATTTTGGATTGATCATGGCATCGCGACGCGTCATATCAGCGCTTACTTCGGCGCGGCGCTGGGCAGTCCGTCGGTCAACAATTTCTGGATCCCCGATGGCTACAAAGACATGCCCGCCGATCGGCTTGCCCCGCGCCAGCGCCTGATTGACGCGCTTGATCAGATCTTCGCCGAGGAATTCAACCCCGCCCACAACCTTGACGCAGTTGAGTGCAAACTCTTCGGTTTGGGCTCCGAAAGCTATGTGGTCGGCTCGCACGAGTTTTACCTCGGTTACGCCGCATCCCGAGGGAAGCTGCTTTGCCTGGACGCGGGCCACTTCCACCCCACGGAAACCATCGCCGACAAATTGTCCGCCATACTGTTATACGTGCCGGAGATCCTGTTGCACGTCAGCCGCGGCGTCCGCTGGGACAGTGACCACGTGGTCACGCTGACCGATGACCTGCAGGCGATCATGCAGGAGATCGTCCGCTGCGACGCGCTTGAGCGAGTGCATATCGGGCTCGACTTTTTCGATGCCAGCATCAATCGCATCGGCGCCTGGGCGATCGGCACGCGCAACGCCTGCCGCGCCCTGCTGATGGCGCTGCTGGAGCCGCGCGACCTGCTGCGCAGCTACGAAAACGAGGGCGACTTCACCGGACGACTCGCGCTGCTTGAAGAGTTGAAGGGATTGCCCTTTGGCGCTGTCTGGGATTATTACTGCCAAGCCCAGGAAGTCCCGGTCGGCATGGCTTTCATGGACGAAATCCGCGAATACGAGCGGAGCGTAATGTCCAAGAGGGGCTAGGCCGCTCGCATACCAGTACGCTCTCTCTAGGTAACATTCGTAGGGGCGAGCCATTGGGTCGCCCGTAATCGCAAAGAATGCCAGTCGCGGGCGACCTGGTAGGTCGCCCCTACAATTCACATTTTACGGAGACCGCATGCAACTATTCAAACCGTCAGAGTACCGCCACGTCAACTACCGCTGGGACGACGCCCACGCTTCCGCGCTCGACGCGGTCGATCGGCTGGTGTATCGCTCCAATCTCCTGGGAGGCGACCAGCGGGTCACCAACACTGGCGGAGGCAATACCTCCAGCAAGATTTGGCAGACAGATCCTCTCACCGGCGCCGATGTCGATGTCATGTTTGTCAAAGGATCTGGCGGCGATCTGCGCACGTCCAAACGCGAGAATTTCGCCTCGCTCTATATGGACAAGCTGATGCGCCTTCAGGATGTCTACCATGCCGCCGAGATCAAGGGCGTCAAAACGCCAATAGAAGACGAGATGGTCTCGATGTACCCGCATTGCGTCTTTAACTTGAATCCGCGCGCCAGCTCCATAGATACGCCGCTGCACGCTTTCATCCCTTTTCGCCACGTCGATCACACCCACCCCAATGCCGTTATCGCCATCGCCGCTTCCAGCAACGGGCGCCAACTCACCGAAGAGATCTACGGCGATGATGTTGTCTGGCTGGATTGGCAGCGCCCGGGCTTCGACCTGGGCTTGGTCCTGCAGGCAACTATCGCCGCTAATCCCGGCATTGTCGGCATCGTCTTGGGCGGTCATGGTCTCATCAATTGGGCGGATGACGACAAAGCGTGTTACGAACTGTCGCTGACGCTGATTGAAAAAGCGGCTCGTTATCTGGCACAGCGCGATCTGGGCGCCGCATCCTTCGGCGGCGCGAAATACGCGAATCCGGCGGATGAGGAGCGGAATGCGCTCCTGGTCAATTTGCTGCCGACGCTGCGCGGCATGGTCTCAAAAGTGAAACCGCCTGAGTCTACGCGGCGGAATCGTTTCATCAGCACGGTTCAGTATGACGACGACATCATGACCTTCGTCAACAGCGCCGAGGCGCCGCGGCTGGCCGAGCTGGGCACGTCCTGCCCCGATCACTTCCTGCGAACCAAGATCAAACCGCTCTATGTCGATTGGGATCCGGCGGCGGAAGACCTAAGCGCGCTGCTGGAGAAGCTCGCAAACGGCATTGAGCAATATCGCGCCGACTACGCCGATTATTACGACGCCTGCAAGCGCGCGGGCAGCCCGCCAATCCGCGATCCCAACCCGACAGTAATTCTGATCCCCGGCTTGGGCATGATCGCCTATGGCAAGAACAAGAGCGAGTCGCGCGTTACCGCCGAGTTTTACCGCTGCGCGGTCGCCGTTATGCGCGGCGCGGAAGCCGTCGGCGAGTACGTCGCGCTGCCGCGGCAGGAAGCCTACGATATCGAATACTGGGCGCTGGAAGAAGCCAAACTCCGCCGCATGCCAGCGGAGAATGAGCTGGCGCGCAAAGTCGTGCTAGTCGTTGGCGCTGGCAGCGGCATCGGCGTCGCCACTGGGCGCCGAGTCGCCGCTGAAGGCGCGCATGTCGTCTGCGCCGATCGCAATTTGGACGGCGCCAAAGCGACTGTGGACGCGCTGACGGCGACCTACGGAGCAGGCATCGGCGTTGCTGGCTCCGGCATTTCTGGATGTGGCCAGTCAGTCGCTCTTGCGGTCGACATCACCGATGCCGCTAGCGTGCAATCCATGCTCGATCACGCAGTGCTGGCCTACGGCGGCGTGGACGACATCATCGTCACCGCTGGCGTCTTTTTCACGCCCGATGCCGAGGGAAGGAATACAGCCGCGCAATGGCGCGCCAGCTTTGATGTCAATGTCCGCGGCGGCTACCTCATCGCCGACTGCGCCCGTCCGCTCTGGGCGGCGCAAGGATTGCCGTGCTCATTGGTATTGACCACAAGCGTGAACGCCGTTGTCGCGAAGAAAGGCACTGTCGCCTACGACGTCAGCAAAGCCGCCGCCAACCACTTGGTGCGCGAGCTGGCGATTGAGCTGGCGCCGCTAATTCGCGTCAATGGCTTGGCGCCGGCGACGGTGGTCAAAGGCAGCAGCATGTTCCCCCGCGACCGCGTCATCAGCTCGCTGAGCAAATACAATATCGAATACCGCGATGACGAAGAGACCGAAACCCTGCGGGGGCGCCTGGCGAACTTCTACGCGGGGCGTACGCTGACCAACTCCGCCATAGGACCCGAAGATCAGGCGGAAGTGGCTTACGCGCTAATCAGCGACGCCTTCAGCAAAACGACCGGGCAGATAATCCATGTCGATGGCGGGCTTAGCGAAGGATTCTTGCGCTAAACACCCCAATTATTTGGGCTGTGTTTCGAAATCCGCCCTGTCATACTAAGGGTATCTTACACGCCAGTGGGAGGCGAGTGTGATGACCCTGTAAGGCTTGTCCGCTACTGGTTGGCACTGCTGTCTCTACACATGGAACAGATTTCTAAAGCTTCACCACAGAGGAAATGAGGAAACACAGAGGTCACAGAGGGTCATATAGTCGTTTTCAAAACGACGCTGTAGGGGCGTTTGACCCGCAGTGTCTACGCGCGGCGCTGAAACACCCGCTGGCGTATGGAGTGACGGGAGGGCGAGACAAGGGGCGCGGAGACACCGCCCGTCTCTCGCCCTACAGTGACTTACTTTTGCGTACATTGAGTCACAGTGACTTTGCGGTAGTGGACAAGCCTTGTATGACCGAGAGTGGCATTTCCGTAGGCCGATAATGGAAGCGGCGCTGCACCTGCTTTCAGACTTCAAGCAACGAACATCACCGCAAATCTACGCAGAATTGCCAATCAGACGACTCGATTTTGCAACTCCTGCACTGATTAAGTCGGTATTGGATCTTGAAGGAAACCGGTATCTCCATAAGAGCGGAAGTCATTATACGATCCGAGAATATCAACTAGACCCGGAATTTACACTCTTCGAGAGGGAGTGGTTGAACCGCAAGGCAGTCATGGAGAATGCGTTAGGATTGTTGCGAGACGGTAGACCACGGACGGCAGGGCATCACGAATCACTCCCGCGCCTCAAACGTACGCACATAATTCACAATATCCCAGCGCTCCCGCTCGCCAATCTCCCCCTCACAAGCCGGCAGATCGCGCCAGCCAGCGACAACCACGTTATAAAGAAAATCATCGCGCGCCGACCACAGCCGGTTCCCCAGCGCGCGGAAATCCGCCGATTGCCCCTGCCAATCCAGACAGCGTTCGCGATACAGCGCCTCGCCCCGCTTCAACGATTCGGCATCGGGCAGCACGGTGTTAACCGTCTCCGGCGGCGGATTCAGCGTCGCCTCGTAATCGCGCTGCCGCTCGCCGATCAAGCGCGCGCCGAAGACCATGACGCCTATCGAAAGCGCCAGCACGCCGGCCGCCAGCAGACTTGTGGCGGGCGTAATATTCAGGGCGGCTAGCAATCGCCGCGTCCGGCGCTGAACCAGCGCAGCGACTATTGCCGCGATCGCCAGCAGCAGCATAAGATGGGCGACATTCGGCGGGCGCGATTGAATCACCGCCGCCGACTCGCTGATCTCCCAAGCCGCCGCCGCCCTTGTCACAAGGCCGTTCTCTTCAACGATATCGACCAGCGACCACCACTCGCCGGCTTCATCAATATCATCGCCCGCCGCCGCATACAGACCCGCGTCCACTTGCTCCGCGCTCTGCCAAGCGCTGCGGATCCCGCGCTCAGGATTGACCAACTGCAAGTGAATGCCTAGGCCCGTGGCGGGCGCCCCGCCCCGGCGGACGACAACATCATAAGTATTGACGCCGGGCCCGCCCGGGATAATCGCGGATGTGACCGTGAATTCGCCAAAGGTCTGCGTGATTTGTGGCGTCTCAACATCTTTGCGCTGTGAGACAGGCTCGGGCACCGGCGTCGCGCTCAGCCAGGCGACCGCGCAAAGCAGCGCAAGCATCGAAACTGCTTCCAGTCGAAGCGCCTTACCTCTTGCCGCCGCCGGCTCCATCCGCGAACGAAGGGAAAGCGGCAGCATGGATAACAGGGGCTCCAATCGCGCGCCTAGCTGCGGACGGGTGGCGATATGCTGCCACGCGCCGACCAACAAAAGCGGCGCGATCATCAGCAGCTTCAGCCCCAACGTCCGTCCATAACTTGTATTCAAATCCGCCGGCGTGATGAAGAAATTCAACGCGTTGTAGACGCCGCTGACGATCATCAGCGCGACCAAGGGCGTGACAATCCGCGAGAAGCGCCCCATAACCGCCCGCATTGCCGCCCGTCCGCGCTCATCATCAAGCGGCGTCAAAGCCGGTCCCAGCAGGAGCGTCAGCGCCAGCGCGCCGCCCAGCCAAAACGCGGCCGCCAAGGCATGCAGCCAATCCACCGCAATCGCCAGCCAAGGCATCAGCGTTGAGCCGGCGGCGTGGCTGGTCACCATCGTCAGCCCGATGAATAAGGCGCCCAGCCAGGGCATGCCCCGCCAAATGCCAGCCGATAGCTGCGGCATCAAGGGACGATAATACTCCGCCACGAATAGCAGGACTCCGCCGAACAGCAGCAGAACCATGCGGAAGATCCAAACATCGCCGAAGCGCGATCCAATCAGCACGACGCTCCATAGATTCTGCTGTAGCACTTGCGCCGCATCGGTATTGAAGAAGACCATGGATTGCTGCAGCAGCGCGATGAGATTTGCAAGCGCAGCCAGCATGACCGCCGCGATCAAGCAGTTGCGCAGCATGCGCATCACGCGCGGGGGCAAGGGAGACCGCGGATTCCGAAGATTCCCCCAAGCTGGCAGAAGAACTGCGCGAAAAAGCAGGGAGGCGCCGAAGAAGAGGAAATTCGCCAGGTTCAAGCCGGCGCGCCAAAGCGCCTCGAGCGGAATAGCGCGGTCTGTAGCGGCGCTGCCAGCCACACCGCCGACTTCATCACCGACAAAGAACACCCGGCTCTCGGCTATCACATGCCCGTCGCTGGCGAAGGCGGGCCGCAGCTCAACGATGTAAGCGCCGTCCGCTAAGCCGGCGGGCGCGCGCAGCGTCAAGAGCGCGTGATTCGCTTCGTCAACCGCGCCGCTGGCGATGACTTCGCCCGACTGATCGCGCAGCTTGATTTCGCTGAATCGCGGCTCCAAATCCTCGCTGAACCAATACTGCAGCCGCGTCGGCGGGCGCTCTAAAGTGCTGCGGTCCGCCGGAATGGCGCGGACAACATAGCCGTGCGCCTTGACGACAGCCGAAGCTAGCAAGAAGGCCAATATCAGGAGCAGGAGATTTCGCCAATTCAAATAGCGCCCTGGAGACCTAGCCTGAATCCGTCAACAAATATCCTGCCATTGTACCTGATTGATCATGTCTTTCATCCGGTCTTCCGGCGAGCGCGCCAGGGGCATCGCCGATAGGCTGCCGATAGGCTATTGATAGAGCGTATGTCCTTGTTTAAGATACTGCCCAACACTGCAAAGCCTGACCATCCTCAAAGCGAGAACGAGTCAATGACCGACGGCGAGACCGGCAGGAACTTCATCACCGAAATCATTGATGAACACAACGAGACGGGCCGCTTCAACGGCATCGTGCATACGCGCTTCCCGCCTGAGCCCAACGGCTACCTGCATATCGGACATGCCGCGTCAATCTATCTCAATTTCGGCATCGCAGAGCGTTATGGCGGATTGTGCAATCTGCGCTTCGATGACACCAACCCAGCCAAAGAAGAGCAAGAATATATTGAAGCGATTATCGAAGACGCGCGCTGGCTGGGCTACGACTGGGATGACCGCTTGTATTTCGCCTCCGACTACTTCGATGAACTCTACGAGATGGCAGTCGATTTGATCCGCATCGGCCGCGCCTACGTCGACGAGTTGAGCCCCGACGAGATTCGGACATATCGCGGCACTTTAACCAAACCCGGGAAAGAGAGCCCGTTTCGCAATCGGTCGCCTGAAGAAAATTTGAGGCTCTTCGAGAAGATGCGCGCCGGCGGCTTCAAGGAGGGCGAAGCCGTCCTGCGCGCCAAAATTGACATGACCAGCGGCAATATAAACCTGCGCGATCCGGTCATGTATCGCATCCTCGACGCGCCCCACCCGCGCACCGGCGACAAATGGAAAATCTACCCGATGTACGATTTCGCCCACGGCCAGTCGGATTCCATCGAGGGCATAACACACTCGATCTGTACGCTCGAATATGAAGATCACCGACCGCTTTACGATTGGTATCTCGATAATATCGAAATCTTCCATCCCCAGCAGATTGAGTTCGCCCGCCTGAATGTAAGCCACACTGTGCTCAGCAAGCGCAAGTTGATACGGCTGGTGCAGGAAGGCTACGTAAGCGGCTGGGACGATCCGCGCATGCCCACAATCTCTGGCTTGCGCCGCCGCGGCTACTCGCCTGAGGCATTGCGCGAATTCTGCGAGAACTTCGGCGTCGGCAAGGTTAAGGGCGTCGTCGCCCTGCACAATCTCGAGTATCACTTGCGCCAGCATCTCAACAAGACGGCGAACCGAGTCATGGCGGTGATCAACCCGCTAAAGGTAGTCATCGAGAATTATCCCGACGATCTGGTCGAAGAAATGGAAGCCGTCAACAATCCGGAAGACGCCTCGGCTGGCACGCGGATGGCGCCTTTCTCCAAAGTCCTCTACATCGAGCGCGATGATTTCATGGAAGATCCGCCGCGGAAATTCTTCCGCCTGGCGCCCGGGCGCGAAGTGCGCCTGCGTTACGCTTATTTCATCACCTGCACTGATGTGATCAAAGACGAAGACGGCGAGGTCATTGAGTTGCGCTGCGCCTATGACGCGGCAACGCGCGGCGGCTCCGCCCCCGATGGCCGGCGCGTCAAAGCCACCTTGCATTGGGTGTCCGCCCAGCACGCCATCAAAGCGCAGGCGCGGCTCTATAACAACTTGTTCACCGTGGAGCATCCTGATAGCGACCGTGAGGTGGACTTCACCGAATTCATCAATCCCGACTCGCTTACGGTGGTTGATCCCATCTATGTCGAGCCGCATTTGCAAAATGCGCAGGCGGGCGAGCGCTTCCAATTCGAGCGCCTGGCTTACTTCGTCGTTGATCAAGATTCGACAGCTGAAAAGCTGGTGTTCAATCGTACAGTGGCATTGCGCGATCAATGGCGCAAGCAGCAGAAGAAAGCTGGCAAAGCCGGTCGTAAGACGCAGCGCAAAGCCAAACCCGCGCCGAAACCTTGATGCGCGTCAATGTCGGGCGCATTGCAATTGTGATAGCATAGTTGGATGGCCAATCGATCTATTGAGAGCCCTCCCCGCTTTGGCAATTAGTCGTCTTGTTGCTCCCTTCGCCCTGCTCGCTTGCGTTTGCCTGGCCTCGGCAAGCGCGCAGGATGCGTTCTGCCGCGCTGCCGTTGAGGATGCTTTGGCCAGCATCGCCCAGAATTGCGCCAACCTGGAGGCGGACAGCCTGTGTTATGGTCATCCTCTCGTGGAAGCCAGCTTCGTGGATGATGCGCCCGCGGCGGATCTGGGCGCGCCGTCTCAGCGCGCGCCCATCACCAACCTGTCAAGCGTCCGGACCAGCGCGCTAGATTTGGCAGCGGGGCGCTGGGGCATCGCAATCCTCAATCTGGGCGCCATGTATCCGCGGACTCACAAAGGACCGGGCATAATCGTAATGCTGGCGGGCGCCGCCGAGATCACCAACGAAATCGATCCCGCCTCCGCCCCCCAAATCAGCGAGCCGCTTAGCACAGCGACCTTGGTTGAGACGACCCTGTTCAAGAATCCGGGCATATTGCCTAGACCGCTTGGGACGGCGGCTGTGGATGAAATTCTGTTGATTGACGCGACCGACGAAAGCGGGGCTTGGCTGCGCGTCGTCAACGAGGGCAAAGTCGCCTGGGTAGAGCGCGATAATGTTGCGCGCCTGAACGCGATGGACTCGCTGCCCGCGATTGGAACTGGCGCCGCCTTTCCCTTTCAGGCGCTGTCGCTAGCCACTGCGGCTGACTTCCCCGCCTGCGACCAAGCCGAACCGATGATCGCCATTCAGACGCCCGGCGAAATGTCGGTCAATCTTACCGTCAACGGAGTCGATATTCATGTCGGCGCAATGGTCACCTTCCAGCAGGCGCATCGCAACGCGCTCAGCATGACCGTGCACCGCGGCGAAGTAACGACCATCTTCGGCCAGACTGTGCGGCAAGGCGAAAGCGTGATCGGCATTCTTGGTTCGGGGCGCGATGGGAGCGCGCAGGTGCTGGATTGGAGCGGCGCCCTGCCCGTTTCAAATGCGGAGTATGCGCGCGGTAAGCGCGCGCAGACGGCTCTCAATGAACTTGCCCGCGTCAACGGCTGGCCCGAGCACAAAACTTTCAGACACCGGCCGGCGCTGGTGCATGTGGTGGAGCGCGGCGAATCCCTGTATAGCATTGGCAGACGCTACGACACCAGCGTCGCCGAAATCATCCTAGCCAACCTTGGCGACGAACCGATTAGACTTTATAGAGGCACCAAGCTAGTCATTCCAAACCCCGGCAGCGGCTTCGCCGGGCGCGGCTCGGTTCCACTGGACGCCACCCGCGACGAATAGGCGGGCGTAGAGAGCGCCAGCAAGACTGCAAGTCTTCAATCTTCACGAAACGCTCTTCACGATACGCTGCGCTTCAACATATCGACGAATGCGGACCGGTCGGCGCTGGTCGCCACGCGCATCTGCGGCGCGCGCTTGCCCACGCCGAGTACGTCTACCACCGTTATGCCGCGCGCCAAGCCCTCGCCCGTCGTTACATCGACGCGATAATTCTCGAATTCAGCGATGCTCGGATCAATCGCCGCCGCCATCGTGATCGGATCGGGCAAGTCAAAGCCAGGCAGCGCATTCTCCGTCATCGAGAATTCGGTCAGGGCGGGTTGGATATCAATAACAAATTCCGCCAGCGCCGTGCCGATGCGGCGGATCTCGTCGGCTTGCTCGGCGTCAAAAGTGGCGTATTTCCAGGAGATATCCCAGCCAACCATGGTCATCTTCATGCCCGACTCGTAAACGATTTTCGCCGCCTCCGGATCCACCCAGATGTTGTATTCCGCCGTCGGCGTCACATTGCCGTGGCCCGTGCCGATGCCGCCCATAATCCAACAGTGGGATACCCGCTGCGCCAGTTCCGGCTCTCGCAGCAAAGCAAGCGCGACATTGGTCAAAGGTCCCAGCGCCACCAAGGTGATATCGCCGGCGTTCGCATTGATGACATCACGCAGCGCATCGGCGGCATGACCCTTCGCCGGTATCCGCCCCTGCAAGGGCAAGCCGATATCGCCCAATCCGGAGTGCCCGTTCAAATCCTGCGCCGTCTCCAGATCGCGCAGCAGCGGCTTGGCGCAGCCAGCATACACGGGCGCGTCAGCGCCGCAAAGCTCAACGGTGTAAAGCGCATTCTGAACGCCCAGCGGCACAGGCACGTTGCCAGCAACCACCGTAATCGCCTTGACGTCGATGTCCGGCTTCCGCAGCGCCATGACCAAGGCGACAGCGTCATCGCAAGCGTTGTCGGTGTCGATGATAAATTTTCGCATGGGCTTCTCCTTGAATCTCGACGAGTATAGCGGATGCCTGATGCCGGCGCAAAATGACGGCGCGCCAGCACATTGCGCCGCTCCCGATGAAGGCAGCATGAATTTGCTGCGCAATTGGGCGAACGAAGAACATACCGAGCGCTATCTTGTGCCGCTGCCGAAGGGTGAGACTTTCTCCGCCTTTTCCATGACTGAGCCGCCAGGCGCCGGCAGCGACCCACGCATGATCCAGACGCGCGCCATCCGCGATGTGCCGGTGATGGGAATCAAGGACTTCGCCGGGCGCGGCTCGGTTCCGCTGGACGCCACCCGCGACGAATAGGCGGGCGTAGCGAGCGCCAGCAAGACTGCAAGTCTTCAATCTTCACGAAACGCGCTTCACGAAACGCTACGCTTCAACATATCGACGAATGCGGACCGGGCGGCGCTGGTCGCCACGCGCATCTGCGGCGCGCGCTTGCCCACACCGCGTACGTCTACCACCGTTATGCCGCGCGCCAAGCCCTCGCCCGTCGTTACATCGACGCGATAATTCTCGAATTCAGCGATGCTCGGATCAATCGCCGCCGCCATCGTGATCGGATCGGGCAAGTCAAAGCCAGGCAGCGCGTTTTCCGTCATCGAGAATTCCGTCAAGGTCGCCTGGATATCCACGACGAATTCCGCCAGCCTTGTGCCGACGCCGCGGATTTCTGCCGCTTGCTCGGCGTCAAAAGTGGCGTATTTCCAGGAGATATCCCAGCCGACCATCGTCATCTTCATGCCCGATTCGTATACAATCTTCGCCGCTTCCGGATCGACCCAAATGTTGAATTCCGCCGTCGGCGTCACATTGCCATGACCGGCGCCAATGCCGCCCATGATCCAGCAATGCGACACCCTCTGCGCCAACTCAGGCTCGCGCAGCAGCGCCAGCGCCACATTCGTCAATGGTCCAAGCGTGACCAGAGTGATGTCGCCGGCGTTCGCATTGATGACATCGCGCAGCACATCGGCGGCGTGTCCTCTCGCTGGCGCGCGCCCCTGCAAGGGCAAGCCGATATCGCCCAAGCCATCGCGCCCGTGCACATCCTGCGCCGTCTCCAATTCGCGCAGTAAAGGCTTGGCGCAGCCGGCGTAAACTGGCGTATCGGCGCCGCATAGCTCTACCGTGTACAAGGCATTTTGAATGCCCATTTCCAGCGGCACATTGCCCGCGACCACTGTGATTGCCTTGACGTCGATGTCCGGCTGCCGCAGAGCCATGACCAACGCGACCGCGTCATCCGAGGCGGTATCCGTATCGATGATGAAGTTTCGCATGCGCTTCTCCTAGAGTCGCGCCGAGTATAGGTGAAGCGCGATTGCAGCGCAAATCGGCGACGAGTTTAGGCTTTGCGCGACCATAGATTCGCGACCTGGCGCTGGCGCTATGGTATACTCGCGCCGAACAGTCCGGTCCTGCCCAAAGGTCGCAGCCAATGGATTTCACCATCCCCCGCCATGTCGAGGCGATCGCGCGCCGCGTACGCCAGTTCGTTGACGATGAAGTCGTTCCTGCCGAGGCCGAGCTGCTGCGGACAAGAGCCGACCTGGACGACTATATCCTGCAAGGCCTGCGCGCCAAAGCCAAAGCGGCGCAGCTCTGGGCGCCGACCATGCCCAAAGCCTGGGGCGGCATGGGATTGAACATTCAGGAAATCGCGCCCGTCTTTGAGGCGGCCGGGCGCAGCACGCTGGGTCCGCTGGCCATTCACTGCGCCGCGCCCGATGAAGGCAATATGCACCTGCTGCGCAACTGGGCTAACGAGGAGCAAACCGAGCGTTATCTCGAGCCGCTGGCAAGGGGTGAGACTTTCTCCGCTTTCTCCATGACTGAACCACCGCCCGGCGCCGGCAGCGACCCGCGCATGATCCAAACGCGCGCAGTCCGCGATGGCGGCGACTGGATCATCAATGGGCATAAATGGCTCACAACTAACGGCGAAATCGCCGACTTTTTCATCATCATGGCAGTGACCGATCCCACTGTGCATCCCTATCAAGGCTGCGCGCAGTTCCTGGCGCCGCGCGATACACCCGGCATCAAGATTCTGCGCGATGTGCCGGTGATGGGCACAAAGGACTTTGGCGGGCATGTCGAGTTGCTGTATGAAGACCTGCGCCTGCCCGATAGCGCCATCCTGGGCAAAGCGGGTCAAGGCTTTATGCTGGCGCAATCGCGCCTCGGTCCAGCCCGTTTGACCCACTGCATGCGCTGGACCGGCATCGCCCAACGCGCCCTCGAAATCGCGACGGATTACGCAGCTGGGCGCGAAGCTTTTGGTAACGCGCTGACCGGGCATCAGTCTATCCAATGGATGCTTGCCGATTCGGAGATGGAGCTAAAGATGGGCCGCTTGCTGATCCAGGAAGCGGCTTGGCGGCTGGCGCAAGGCGAGCAAGCGCGCGTCGAAACTTCGATCGCCAAAGTACAAGTCTCGGAGATCGTGGCGCGCGTGCTGGATCGCTGCGTGCAAATCTGCGGTGGGCGCGGCATTTCGCGTGATCTTCCGCTTTCCGGCTGGTACGAGAAGGCGCGCGCCTTCCGCATTTATGACGGCGCCTCGGAGGTGCATCGCATGGTCGTCGCCCGCGATGTCATCAAGCGCTACGGCGGCATCAGCCAACGCTGAACGCTGTAACCGAATCAATACCATTCGAGTAGATTCAATGACAGCCGCTAAACTGAAATCTCCAGAATTTTGCGAAGTCTGTAGCTATGCGCGCGGCTATGCCGCCAGATACGCAAAATACTTTGTATCCCGCTGCATTTAGCTCCCCTTTCTCTTTATGGCTGACGACAGGACAGTTTTTCAGCGAGCAAAATGTCGTCGCGAATGCAGCATTTTGTTGGGAGTTTTCGGGCGACTCACCGAGTCGCCCCTACAATTTTCGCTAAGAAAGAAGCTATTGAAGTCTAACGTGAACCATTTATGACCTATTAGACCAAACCTGTCCTGGCATCAGCTCTTTATGGGGAAGGGGGCCCGGGATGGAGGTCTGCCGCCGGATACGCAATCAGTGGCGGCTCGGTGGCTCGCCCGCTCTCGCCCGTGCAAAAGTATTTTATTTCGCAAGATTGACTGCGAACTGTCGAGACGTCATGCCTAAAGTCTTCATCAGCCATAGCAATCACGACAACGATGAAACGTTCTACATCGCCGACTCGCTGAGACGCGCGGGAATTGACGTCTGGGTCGATTACGAAAATATCCGCGGCGGCGCCGATTGGCTCTGCGAGATTCAGGCCGGCATCGAACGCTGCGACGCGCTGGTCGTTGTGCTCTCTGAATCGAGCGCGAAGTCCGTCTGGGTTGAGCGCGAATGCCTCTACGCTTGGCAAGTCAATAAACCTGTATTCACCGCGCTGGTCGCCGACATTTTGATTCCGCTGCATCTCATCAACATTCAGTATTGCAATCTGCGCGAGCGCAAAGCCGCTGGCATGGCGAAGCTGGTCGACTCCATTCACGGCGCGCTGAGATCCGGCGAAGCCGCGCTAACGCCCGCCAGCTCGACAATCTCGCGCGCGCCGGTCGAAGCGAATTTCTTTCCCTTTGTTGAGCAGCTGCCCGACGGCGATATCGCCTCGCTCGTCGCCCGCGATCTCTTCCATTGGGCGCGGGGCGTAGCGGATGAAGTGGCTTTCGGCGGGCGAACCAAACCCGCCTTTCACGCGCGAATCAATCTCAACGGCGCCTGGCTGACCGTGTTTTCGGTATGGGCATATCCCCGCGTGCCAGCGGCGCAAATTCCGCTGGATAAACTCGCCGCGCGCAAACCCTTGAACCGAAAGCGCAATCGAGCCGCGACGCTGCGAAAGCTCAATCGCCTTCTGCCTAAGGCGCAACGCTTCAAAGCGCGTAAAGCAAGGGGCCGACCGTCGATTGCCTTGCAGCGGCTAAGCAGCGCCGAAACACTGGAAGCCTACAAATCTATCGTGCAAGGAATAATCGACGGGCTGCGCGAGGCATCGGCGTCGCGCTAATTCAAGCCGCGAACAAATGCTCGAGCTGCAACCGGCGGTCGTAATATTTCTCGGCTGCATCCGCCATACTTTGGATCGTCTGGACATTAAGCATGGCATTGAGGATCGCCCCGGCGACCGGGATAAAGCCCACGATCATTTTCGCCGGCAGGCGCGCGCTAATCCTCGACGCCAGCTTATAGGCGAGACGCCGGCTGATTTTCCGCCCAAGGGGCCGCGTCAGCATTACTTCCGCCCCCAGGTGATTCACGTTTTCCGCGCCGGCCGCCAGCAGGCGCGCCGCCTCGTCCGCGCCCAGCATCGCCTGCGCAATCGCGTAGCCGCGTTCATCGCCGGCGACGAAATTCTCCGCCAGCTTCTGCAAGATGTGATAGCTGCGCAGCGTCGTCTCATCGACGGACGCTTCGAGCAGATTTGGCATCGCCGCCTGTCCCTCTTCCGTCAGCGCCCAACGCAGCGCCTCAAGCGAGATCGCCAAGTGCTCAATGATATTGGCGTTGAAATCGGACTCGTTCGCCCAAAGCGCCAAAATATTGCGCAGATCGGAATACGCTTCAGTCTCTACAACGTAGGCGCCTTTGAGCGCGCCAATCCCCCAACTGATATAGCCCATTTTATGCAGCAGATAGCTGACCCCGGTCGGGATCGTGAAGGCATGCAATCCAGGCACGACCATCTCAGCGCCGCCGATCAGCGCCAGCTTGGTCGTCTCTTGCTTGATCCATTGCGCCGGCGAGTCGCAGTCCAGCGCCGATCTCACCGCCCGCTGCGGATTGCCAGCGAGTTCATCCATCGCCATGACGATCGCTTCCGCAATCGTATCTTCAAGTCCCATCCTAGCTCTCGCTGATCTTCGCAACAGTCTCATGCAAGTATACGCGGGGGCGGCGACTATGTTGCGACATACGGAAGCGATCTCGTTTTCAGCGCTCGCCGCCATCCACAGCGGCGCGCCAAACCTTGACGTCATCAAAATCAATGGTGAGGCGCCGCCCCGCATAATTCATCACGCCAGCCAGACCGACGGCGCCAGCGGCAGCGCGCCCGTCGCGCGCCTCGGCGACGAAATCGCCATTGACCCAAAGCGCCAGATAATTGTCAATGCAGACGGCGCGAATGCGATTCGACGCCCGCCCGCGCCGAATACTGTCGGAGGGCGCCGCGCTGACGATCGGTTCGAGCGAGCGCCCGTTGCTCCAGCGTATGCTGGCGTAGCCATCGCCGCTGATCAAAAAGAAATATCCGCGTCCGCTATTGGCCGGATCCAAGCGGCAAGCCAAACCGTAAGCGTTGTGATTGTAATCCGAAATTTGCGCCGCTTCCGCCTCGAACACCACATTCTCGAATTCGCCGACGCGTTGCGTCCAGACGTATTTGCGCCCGTTGAAGTCCAGGCGGAAGACGCCCGCGCGAATTCCTAGAAAGAGATCGCGACTATTATCGTACTGCCGCCACTGGTCGCCAGTGTCAAAAGTGTCCTCGACCAGCAGCTCAATATAGCGGAAGCCGATTTCGGGCTTTCGCTTAGGCGCAAGCGACTCCCGCAAGCCTGCACACGCGGCCAGCTGCGCCAGGAGAAGAAATAGGATCAGCCCGCGCAATTTGTTTCCCCTTCAATCGCCGCTATCAGTGTAGCCAATCCAGACAAGCATTGGTAGGCAACTCCGCTTCGGGACAAGACTGCGCTGAGTGAAAGTAGCTTGACGAATTTGGCGCCCAAATTTGAAGTGGACTGACTTCGGTGTATAATGTGCATTGGATTGATATCGAGTAAGGCGATCGTCAAATGATTGAAATGATCGTGGATCGAGTGCAAGTAAGCTTGATGTCGCAACATCGCTTAGTCGTTTTGCGTGATGTGGATGACGAGCGCTATCTGCCGATCTGGATCGGCCAATTCGAGTCGGAAGCGATTACGCTCGAGTTGCAGGGTATGGTTCGCGAACGTCCATTGACCCACGACTTGCTCAAGTCTACCATTGAGGAGATGGGCGGCGCTGTTCGCCATATACACATCAACAACTTGAGTAAAGATGTTTTCTTCGCCGTAATTCACATTGACGCCGGCGGCGAAACCATCGAGATTGACGCGCGTCCCAGCGATGCTATTGCCTTGGCCGTCCGCCTGGCTGCTCCCATATACGTCGACAAGAGCGTGATGGATCGCGCTGGCATTCGCCCCGACCGCAATGTCGAGCCGGAAATCCTCGGGCTGGCTGATGACCTGCACGAAAGAAGCGAAAATGGCGAGCGGGTCGACGAGAGCAAGCTGAGCGCATTCGCCGATTTCGTCGACACGCTGAATCTGGAAGATCTGGAAGACGAAGAATAAGAGATATACCACTTGGCAGGTACATACTGAAGAATGGAGTGTCTAAACCGGTGGACATTGTTTTTTCTAACCCCATCCCCCGGCCCCTTCCCCAGCAAGCTAAGGAAGGGGAGTTTCACCGCGATGCTTGAGCGCAGGCTGATGTTCCATATCCACGTTTTTCGCCACTCCCCTGAAGAAATAAGAGTTAGACCTGTCAGTCAGTCTATACTATAATGGATACACTTTTTTAGTCGCCTTCCGTTTTTCGGAGAGCCGACGGTTAGCGCTTTCATATTTGGAAGGGCTGGCATGGACCACCAAACCCAGCAGACGCCGTTGCAGGCCCCGACGAGCCCCGAGGCTGAGCAGGCTTTGCTTGGGTCCATCCTGCTAGAGCCAAAAGCCTTTTTGACCGTCGCCGCCTTGCTAACTGCGGAGGACTTCTTCATAAAGCGGCATGAATATATTTGGTCCGCCTTCAGCCGCTTGCAGGAGCGCAACGACGCCATCGACTACGTGACCCTGACAAGTGAATTGCAAGACATGCGCCTGCTCGATGAGATTGGCGGTCCGGCATATTTGACCAGCTTGGTCAACAATACGCCGACAGCCATCCACGCCGAAGTCTACGCGGAGATGGTCGCAAGGACGTCCACGCGCCGAAAAATGCTGGGGGCGGCGGATGACATTCGCCAGGTTGCGCTAGATGAAGAACTGCCCATCGACAAGGTCATCGACGATGCGGAACAGGCGCTCTTCTCGGTAACCAACAGTCAAGTCAAGAACGAATTCGTGCCGATTTGGGACGCGGCGCGCGATTACTACGATGAGATGGAAAAGCTGCTTGAGATCGGCGCCGGCACGATTGGCATGCCGACTGGATTTAATGACCTGGACCTCTTGCTCGGCGGCTTCCACAAGTCGGATCTCATCGTGTTTGCCGGGCGCCCGGGCATGGGCAAAACCAGTTGGATGCTGTCGGTCGCTTTGAATGTGGCGCGCAGAGACCGCCGCATCGCAATTTTTACGATGGAGATGGGCGTTGAACAGATGGTGCAGCGCCTCATATCCATGGAAACGGGCATACGCATCCAACAGCTGCGCACAGCCGACATCAGCGCGCGCGAGCATACGCGCCTCACAGAGGCGATTGGGCGCATCTCCAACTTGCCCCTCTTCATTGACGATACGCCTTCCATTACCCCCGTGGAGATGCGCACCAAATGCCGCCGGCTCCAGCACGAATACGGCTTAGATATGGTGATGGTCGATTACATGCAATTGATGTCGGCTGGGCGAGCCTACGAGAACAATCGCGTCCAGGAGATCAGTTATATCAGCCGTTCTTTGAAGGAGCTCGCGCGAGAACTCAACGTGACCGTGCTCTCAACGGCACAGCTTTCGCGCGCGGTTGAACAGCGCGAGGATAAACGCCCGCAGCTCTCCGATCTGAGAGAAAGCGGCACAATCGAGCAAGACGCTGACGCGGTGCTCTTCCTTTATCGCGACGCGGTCTACAATCCCGACACCACCGAGTTCCCCAATCAAGCGCTTGTGCTGCTGTCGAAGCACCGCCACGGGCCAACTGGCAGCGTCCATCTTGAATTCCAACAGTCGTATACCCGATTTAGGGATGTCAAAAAGGTCAATTTTGAACTCGCCGACATCAGCAATCTGGATTAAATCGCATGGCTGAAAAAAACGGCGCCGCGCTAATCGCCCGGGATGAACCGGTATCGCTGCCGGCTTCCTTCTTCAGCGAACTCCTGCCCGCTATTGACAACCTTGCCGAACTCAAGCTGACCGTTTACTGCCTCAGCGCAATTCAACAGAAGGAAGGCAATCGCCGCTACCTGCGGCTCGCCGAGCTCGAATCCGATGAGACGCTCGCCCAGGCGCTGGCGCTAGAAGCGGGGGCGCCGCCCGGCGTCTTGCGCCGCATATTGAACCGCGCTGTTGCGCGCGGCGCGTTTCTTGAGGCGGCAATTGATCCCGGCGCCGGCGTCGAGCGCCTCTACATTCCGAATGATGAGCGCGGGCAATCGCTGTATCAACAGATTCAGCGCGGCGAGTGGCGGCCAGCCGCCGCCGACGACATCGAAGTCTTGCCGCCGCGCCCGTCGATTTTCGGGCTCTACGAAGACAACATTGGCGCATTGACGCCGATGATTGTCGATTCCATCAAAGACGCGGAAGCGACCTATCCGAGCGACTGGATTGAAGAGGCGATGCGCCTGGCTGTCGAAGGCAATAAAAGGAACTGGCGCTACATTATGGCGATACTCGAACGATGGCAGCAGGAAGGACGGGGTCGTGAGACACGTGGGCGACGCCATGGGCGACGCAAGCGCAATCGGTCAAGATAACGGTAGGCCAGCGCCGATCGATCGGGCTGATGACGCGCCTGCAATTGCGATTGACCTGGTATGCTACGATCCGGCAAATCGCGATCTGCCCTGCCCGCTATGTGACGGCAAAGGCGTATATACGCTAGATGTGCCATTGACCGACCCGCGCTTTGGCCGGTTTCAACGCTGCCCCAATCATCCGGTAGAGCAGGACCGGGAAATGCACGAACGGCTGCGGCGCTTTGGAAACCTCGACGGTTATCGCGACAAGACCTTCGAAAACTTTAGCGTGAACCAACTTGGCGGCAGTTATGCGCCAAACAACATTACATCACTTTACAGCGCCAAAACGGTCGCGGAAGAATATGCCCTAGACCCAATTGGATGGCTAGTCTATGAAGGTCCTTACGGCTGCGGCAAGACGCACTTGGCGGTCGCGATTGCAAACGCGCGCTTGGAATTGCATGGGGAGCAGGTCCTCTTTGTGACGGCGCCCGACTTGCTGGACATTCTGCGCGCCACCTACGGTCCGGAATCCGATGCATCGTTTGACGCCTACTTCGAGCGCATACGTAGAATACGCTTGCTGGTGCTAGACGACCTGGGCGTAGAGAATCCCAGCGGCTGGGCAAAGGAAAAGCTGTTCCAGCTACTCAATTACCGCCACGTGAACCGACTGCCCACAGTAGTCACAACCAATTCGCCGCTTGACGAACTTGATCCGCGCGTTAGCAGCCGCATGATGCAAGGCGATGTCGTCAAGCACGTACGTATCAATGCGCCGGATTATCGAAGGGTCGCCCGCGCGCAGCCGCTCGAATTGCGCCTGAATGATTTGCGGCTCTATCAACATATGCGATTTGATACCTTCACAATTGATGGCTTGGAATCGGCGGAAAAGGCTAATCTCAAGACTGCGCTGAACATGGCGGCAAACTGGTCGCGGGATCCCAGCGGCTGGCTGTGTTTCATGGGCGATTATGGATCGGGCAAGACGCACCTGGCAGCAGCGATAGCCAACGATCTTAATGAACGCGGAAAAGATGTCATGTTTGCGACCACCCCGGATTTGCTGGATTATCTGAGACAAGCCTTTGACCCGCACTCGCAATCACGCTTCGACAAGCGCCTTCGCGATATCCTGCGCATACCTATTCTGATCCTGGATGATCTGAGCCTGGCCAGCGCGACTTCCTGGTCCCAAGAAAAGCTCTTTCAGATAATCGACTATCGATATCTTTCTCGCAGCCCAACAGTTTTCACCACGCCCGAAACCCGCCAATCAATGGAGGAAGACTCGCCGCGCCTAGCGACCCGCCTCTTCGACCAGCGCCTCTGTCAGTGGTTTGACCTGGACCGCGTGCGCAGCTACGTCAAACGGATGAAAACACAGGGCTGATGCTCGGCGCCCGGCTGAAGATAACGGTCTACGAGCGTCAACACAGAAGCGCCCTGCTTGACCTCACCTGCTGCAGCCGCTGGGTGCACAAGCACCTGGATTGGCACGAGACTGGTCAATGGCTGGACGGCGGAATGGGTCAAGTCTTGCTCGCCTGGAATAACGATAAGCTAGAAGGTTATATCGGCTTGTCAGAGCCGATCGCTGGCTGGAGCTGGATTCGGCTGCTGGGCATTCGCGACGGCACGATGCCGGGCATGGTCGTGAGGGAGCTATGCGAAGCCGCTGAATTCCGCTGTGCCGAGCAGGGGATAAGCAACATCGTGATCTTGATGACCACAAACTGGCTGCCCGCCTACTTTCGCGAGCGCGGCTTCAGTCATGAGGAAGATCTCATCACGATGGCGCGCATTGGGCTTCAATTGCCACCGGCGCCAACGGTATCAGCCCGGATTCGAAAGGCGCAGGAGCCCGATGTCGCCGCAATGGCGACGATAGACCGTCTGGCATTTGAGGCGCCCTGGCAGTTGGCGGATTATGACATGCGGCAGGCTTTTCGCACTGCTACGAGCGCGACCGTAGCCACCCTTGATGATGAGACAGTCGCCTATCAACTCAGCACGCGTCAAGAGGAAATCGGGCACCTGGCGCGCTTGGCCGTGCACCCGGCGCATCGGCGCAAGCGAATCGCTTCCGCCCTCCTGCATCAGATGCTGACCGAATCAAAGCGCCGTAATCTGACCGAACTGTCGGTCAATACGCAATCGGGAAATTGGCAATCGCAGCGGCTGTACGAACGCTACGGGTTTTACCGCAACGGCTACGACATCGAATTGTGGCGCAAGCAAATCGGCTGAAGCGCGCCACGACAAGAGGCAGGAATAAGCGCCATGGCGACCATATATCGTGAAGCAGACGCCAATCTCAATGTCTTGAGCGGCAAAACGGTCGGCATTATCGGATACGGCAACCTGGGGCGGCCCGTCGCCAACAACCTGCGCGATTCAAGCATCCGCCTGCTCGTCGGCTTGCGCGACGATGAAACGCGCGACCATGCGCGCGAAGACGGCTTCGAACCGCAAGACATCGAAACGGTGATACCGCGCTGCCATATCTTGATGCTCTTCTTGCCCGACGAAGTCGTGCCGGAAGTGTATCTGGAGCGGATTTCGCCTTATCTCCAGCGCGCCCATCTCCTGGTATTCGCCAGTGGCTACAACATCGCCTTCGGCTTCGTCGAGCCGCCACCCTTTGTCGATGTCGGCATGATCGCGCCACGCACGATCGGCGCGGCCGTCCGCTCCCGCTATCAGGACGGCAGCGGCTTCTACAGCTTCGTCGGTGTGGGCCAAGACGCTACCGGTTATACGCTGGAGACGCTGCTGGCGCTGGCAAAGGCGATGGGCAGCCTGCAGGCGGGCGCGATCGAAATGTCAATGGAGCACGAATCGCAGTTGGACCTTTTTGTGCAACAGGCTATTCTGCCCGCTTTCCACCACGTTATGACCACCGCAGCCGCCATGTTGTTGGAATTGGGTTATCCGCCCGAAGCGGTTATGCTGGACCTAATCATCAGTGGCGAGTTTACCGATTATCTCTCGCGCGCCTCCCAGATGGGCTTGCTCCGCGCCTTGCGTCTGTCCTCCTTGACGGGGCAATACGGCATCTTCAGCCGCCTGCATCGATTCAAAGATTTGAAGCTTGAAGGCTTGATGGAAGCGACCCTGGACGAGATCCGCCAAGGCGATTTCGCCATTGAGTGGTCGCGCGAATACGAACAAGGTTATCCGCGGCTGGCGAGCCTGCTGCAAGCGCAGGAACAGCAGCGCCTCTACGCCTTGGAACAAGGAACGCTGGAGCGGCTGAAATAATCGCTTGCGCCCGCCGGCTTCCACCTGCGACAAGATGCGCTAGAATGATTCGCGCCCTCAGCGAGCGAAAGGATGCTCCGATTGACTCAAGCGATCAAAGCGGTAATCTCCGATATGGACGGTGTGCTCTGGCGCGGCGCGCAAGCGCTTCCGGGCATGCAAGATTTTTTCGACCTGTTGTTCCAGCGCGAGTTGGATTTCGCGCTCGCCACCAATAACAGCAGCCGAACGCGGGATGATTATGTGGACAAACTGGCCGGCATGGGCGTCAGCGGCATTGAGCCGCGGCATATCGTGACCAGCGGCACAGCCACCGTCAGCTTCCTCAAAACGCAGATTGCGGCCGGGGCGCGCATACACGTCGTCGGCGGAGCGGGCTTGAAGCGGATGTTGACGGAGGCCGGCTATGAACTGGCCAACACCTGCGCTGAAGCCGTCGTCTGCGGCATCGATTTCGATCTCACCTACGAGAAGGCGCGGAAGGCGACGCTGCTGATTCGAGCGGGCGCGCGCTTCATCGGCACCAATCCGGATCCGTCGTTTCCCGCTCAGGAGGGCTTGGTGCCCGGCGCGGGCAGCATCATCGCCTTGATCGAAGCCGCCTCTGGCCAGCAGCCGACCATCATTGGCAAGCCGGAACGGGGCATGTTCGACGCCGCGCTGCGTCAACTTGGCGCATGTCCTGTAGAGACGCTGATGATAGGCGATCGCATCAGCACCGACATCGCTGGCGCTCAAGCCCTCGGCATCAGAACCGCGCTCGTGTTGACTGGCGTGGAGACCAAAGCGAGTTTGAGCGAGAGTAAGGTACAGCCGGATATGGTCTTCGCCGGGCTGCCTGATTTGATCGAATGGCTATGACAGGTCTAGCTCTGCGCTGTCGAAAGCGCAGCCAAGACATCCTCCAGCGTCGGCATTTCATCCGCATCCTTGAAGGGCGCCATCCTCTGATATATTTCATGCGCCGCTTCAAAGAAACCCGGCGGCATCCCGGCCGACTCGAATGTCGCCGCGATCTCCTGCATCTCGCCAGCGAAGCGCCAGGCTTTTCCCGTCACGCCGCGCACCTGATTGACGCGCTGCTCCGCCACAGCCGGGTCGCGGCGCGCCCATTCGCGGTCCAGGTCCGCGCGTACGCCGAGTTGCTCAGCCGCGCCCTGAATCGCCGAGAGCAATGCGGTGAAGCCCTTGGTCTGCGCGGCGAAGACCATCTTTAGCGCCGACGCTTTGCCGATCTCGTCGCTTATCACCACCGCCTCGGCCACCGTGCCTTCAAATAAACTTGCGATCCGCGCCGCTGAGGGGCCCGACAAATAAAATCGGGTTGTGCCTGTTTCCCATGCGGGCGGACCAATGATGCTGCCGTCCACGAAATCGACGCCGGCTGATGCCAGCCGCTCGCCGATCTTTAGCGCCTGCCCCGGCGCGATGGCGTTGCCGTCGCAATAAAGCCCGCTGAAGCCAGCTTCGACGGCAGCGTCCGCGACCGCCGCCGCCGCATGTGGCGGGCAGACGCAAAGTATCACCTCGCAGACCGCGCTAAGCTCAGAAAATGACGCCAGCGTTAACAGACCGTGTTCGTCGGCGCGTTGACGTGTATCCGCGCTGCGCCCGGCCGCCGACCAATAAACATCGTGCCCCGCCGCGCGCGCCGCTGCCGCGATCGAAATGCCCATGGCGCCCGGATTGATAATGCCGACCTTGCTCATAATCGTCCCTGGCTCGTATTAGCGGAGAATCCCGCGGGCGACTCGTCGAGTCACTCCTAGATCGCTCCATAAGGTCCGTCGGTTGATTGCAGCAGCCGCTCGAAGCGATCATAAATTTCCGACTTCGCGTCGAAGACGTAATTCGGCCGCGTTACAATGATGTCGGTCCCGCCAAGATCCCGCAGGTGTTGCATCGTCTTGTGTATCAGATCGGACTGCACGAGGAGCGTGGTTTCAAACCAGCGCCGCTCCGCGCCCGGCGGGCTGGCTACGGCGACGACGCCCGGCCCCTTCGTGCCGCTCAGCGCTGGGTTGGCGAGGATGCGCCCCTGCACTTCGGCGATTGTTTCGCCGGCGATATTGGCGCGCAGCGAAACATACTGACGCGCCCGGCGGTGGGCTTCAATCAATTCGAGCATTTCGCGCAGCGTTTCCAGTTTTTTGGACGATTGTCGCATTGTGCGACGATTGGCGATCAGGACCGCTTCTGAGGCGATGATCGTACCGCCATCGATGGGCCGCAGTTGATTCTCGCGCAATGTCGTACCGGTTTCCGACAAGTCCGCGATCAAATCAGCGTAGCCCATTCGCGGCGCCGCTTCCATCGCGCCCTCGGCATGCACCAAAAGAAAGTGTGAAATCCCCTTTTGGTACATATAGCTCTTAACCAGATTGCTGTATTTCGTCGCGATCCGCAGTTGGGCGCCGCGCGCTTGACTGCGCAGGCTCAGATCGGCCAGGTCGGCGATTGAAGCCACATCAATCCATGAATCGGGAACCGCCAGCAGCAATTCGCAGCGGCCGAAGCCGAGCCGGTCTATCACCATGATATCGGCATGATCCTCGCCATACTCCAAAACATTGTCCAAGCCGGTTACGCCAATATCAGCCAACCCGTCCGCAACCTTGCTGACGATATCGCGCGGGCGCTGCAACACGACGGCGGCGGCTGGCAAGCTGGGAATCGTCGCCGTATACTGCCGGCGGTTCGGCTTGACAATGTTCAAGCCCGCCCGACCGAAGAATTTGTCGGCTGCTTCGCCCAAGCGCCCCTTGCTCGGCAAGGCGACAATAAGGTTTTCCGCGGAGGACAAGTCAGTCATGCGCTTTAAGCAGCTCCTCGACTTGCCGCGGCAATTCGTCAAAAGCCACTGACCACTCCTGATGCGCGCCCATCGCCCGTACGATGGCCGCCTCTCGTTCGCGCTCGGCTTCGCCGATTATGATCACCAGCCCGGCGCCTAAGCGGTCGGCATGTTTCAAGCTGCGGCGGAGGCTGCGATCATCGATGCTCACTTCGACTACGACATCGCGCTTGCGCAGTGCATTGACGATCTGATAACCCGCGGCACGGTCTGCTTCAGCGATCGGAATCAGGTACACATCGGGACGAAGGCGCGACTGTTCCTCGCCCGTTTCGAGCAAGCGCGCGATCCGCTCGACGCCAAAAGCGAATCCGGCCGCGAGCACGGGCTGCGCCCCGCCAAGTATGCTGATCAGATTGTCATATCGGCCGCCGCCGCAAAGCTGTATCGCCTCGCCAGCAGCGTTCGCGCAATGAATCTCAAACATCAAGCCAGTGTAATAATGCAGACCGCGGTTCATGCCGAAGTCTAGCTTGATGCTTCCCTGGAGCTCGCCCGAATCCGCCAGGACCGCCAGCGTGTCTTCCAACTGCGAAATCGCGTCAGAATCAAGCTCGTACTCCGCCGCCAGCGCCCGCGCCCGCGGCAGCACGTATTCGGGCGAGCCGCTCAATGCTCCAAGACGCCTCATATAATCCAGCGCGATTCGCAGCTTCGGACCCTGCTCGTCTTCGCGCGCCTTTTGCAACAAGCGATCGATGATCTCGCCTTCGTCGCGGTTGGCGGCAATTTGAATATTAAGACTGCGCAAGAAGTCAGTGATCGCACCCCGTGCCTCAGCATCGGTCATGTCGCGCAGCACACTGATCAACCGCTGCCCCGATCCGTCAGGGTTGAGAATGTCTCGCTCGCTATCATCTATTTCAAAGTCGAAGTCGGGGACGATGGCTTGCAGCGATTCAACCACGTGCTTTAAGCTGCGTTTGCGCAAGTTTTCCATGTTGCGCAGCAAGTGGTTGAGCAATTGCTTACGCAAGCCCAGTTGCAGCAAAAAGTCTTCCAAAGCGGCTGCGTGCCCGATTACGAGCTCGTAATCCTTTATGCCGAGTTGCTCAAGCCCAAGGCAAGCGAGATGCAAGATTTCGGCGTCGGCTTTCGCGCCACCCGCTCCCAGCAGCTCCGCGCCCGTCATCGTGAACTGTCGATAACGATCCAGCTGCGGCTTCTCGTAACGAAAGACCGGTCCCGCGTACTGAATGCGCAAGGGCAGCGGTTCGTCTTGCAAGCGCTCGACATAAGCGCGCGCAACCGACGCCGTCAACTCCGGTCGCAAGGCAATGCGGCGATTCTTGAAATCGAATTCGTACAAACGGGCGCTGATGTCCTCGCCCGACTTGCGCAAGTAAAGTTCGGTATTTTCCAGAATCGGCAAATCGATCGGACCATAGCCATAGAGCCGGAACTGCCGTTCCAGCGTATGCAGAATCCGGCGGCGCTGTGCGTATTCGGCTTTGAACACATCACGCATGCCGCGCAAGGCGGTGATTTTTGCTGCCGGCGCCATCTCTTGCTTGCCGTTAACTCTAGATGATTCTCATGGTTTTCACGCAGCGAAGGCTACCACCAATTCGACCGCTGGCATAGTGCGCGCCGCCATGCCTCAGGCGCTGCCGGCGAATTCCACCTGGCGACGCTCGGCATCTTCGGCGATGAATCGCGCCAGCGCCAGCCCTTCCGCTTCGATCAACTCTAGGGCATCCGCCGGCTGCCGCTCGAAAAGCGTCACGCGTATTGTCGCCACCTTATTGGCTCGCTCGGACTTCCAAATCGCAGCGACAAAGCCATCGATAATCACCGTTCCGAGCACACGACCGGCCGAGACAAAGACCTTCTTGCGATGGGCTTCGGGCAGGATTCGAGATCGATCTCGGTGCGCAATCAGGATATTGTCGTATTCGGGAAGAAACCGGATCGGCGCCGGCTCATCATCAGCGACGAGCGGCTCATCCGGCAGATCGTAGAGGACGCGCCCGCCTTCATCACGATAAGCGACTAGCGTCGACAGCGTCTCTTGCAATTGTGATTTAAGGCTGGTCATGCCGGTCCATGTCTGGAAGTCCATCACATCCGCTGGGCCAAAAGCGGCCAGGTAGTGGCGGAACAGCGTTTCCAGATTCGCGGGCGACGCCTGCCCCAGCCAGCTTTCGGCCGTGGTATAAGTCGCGCGCGTCCCGACGCCCCAGGCGCCGCTCGGCGGAACCTGCGCCAGGGGCAAATAGCTGCGCACGGCGTAAGCCATCGCCTGCTTGTCCGCATTTGGCTCGCGCGCCTGCAGCCTGTCGCGCAACTCGCCGATCGTTGGATTATCGGACTCAAGGTAGGGTTTGGCGATCTTGATCAGCCGCTCGATATCCAAGCCTTTGGCGCGCGCGCCGAAGAAGGAACGCAAGCCCCGCGCCAGCGCTGGCTGGATGACTGCTTGGAAACGCTGATGATCCGCGGCGGTGACCAGGTGCAAGGTCGAGCGGATCCAGGGCGCTCGCGCCACCTCCCGCTTCTCCAATGATGCAGTCAAATGCGACTTTTCGAAGCCGCTCAGACGCGTCCATAAACCAATATAAGGCGGATTGGGTATCTGCGATTGCATGCCGCCCAATGCTTCAATCGCGGCTGAGCAATCCAGGGAATGACGCTCCAGCAAAAGCTGGCGGGCCAGCAGCGTCCGATTCAGTTGCCGCCGGGTCAAGGTCTGCGCAGGCATCTGCCGTTCCCGATTCTTGGAGATCTGGCGACAGTATAGCAAGACGCATGCGAGCCGGCAAAATACAGGCTCCGGGGCAGTGGTGAATTTCATTGATAGCGCGACAAACCCCCATCCCCCGGCCCCTTGCCCCCACAAGGAGGGAAGGGGAGTTATTCAAGGAATTACGGGCTATTGAAGTCCCTCCCTCATTTTGGGGGAGGGATTTAGGGTGGGGGAAACGAGGGTTATATCAACACATTCACCACACCCGCTCCGGCGCCCGCGTTTACCTGTTAGTGAATGACGTCTTTGCGCTTACAGCGGCGTAGCTACCGCTTCTTCCTGTATATCAGCCGCCGCCTCCGAGCCGAAGATTCGCCGCAGCATGAACAAAATACAACCAGCAAAGACTGCCAGGATCGCCGCGACAGAGAGCCGCGCTGGCACCCGCCGCAAACGCCCGGCTTCACCGGGGCTGCCATTGCGCAGCTCGGCGCCCAAGCCGTCTGCGAACTCTGGACTTGGGTTCAGCGGCGTAAGCGAAGCGTGAAGCGACTGGACTATCTCAAGGACATCGTCGAGTTCCCTTTGAGAGTCTTCGGATTGCGCCCGCAGCGCTTCGGCGGATTCGCCGCTTTGCAAGCGCGATGTGATGGCATCCAGTAAATCGCGCGTATCGCTATCGACCGATATTGACATTGTACGCATCATCCCTCATCCGCGCCCAGCGGCCGGTCCGGCTCGCCCGCCTGCATCGATTTCAGCTCGTTGCGCAGGGCGAGCAAGGTTCGATGATAAAGTGATTTGATGGCGCCTTCGGTCCGTCCCATTATTGCGCCGATTTCCGCATTGGACATTTGCTCGACGAATTTCAGAATCAACAACTGCTGTCGATCATCCGGCAGTTCGCGAATCGCATCCAGCAGTTGGTTCCGCTCCTCCACTTCCTCGGTCCGACTATCGGGCGCTTCCGAACTCAGTGAGTGCGCCACATATTCATCCAGCGCGATGATCTTCCGCCGGCTCTGATCGCGATGCCAATTGGCCACCAGATTATGCGCGATTCGATAAAGCCAAGCCTGAAAGGGCAAGCCTTTCTCGACATAATTGCCGATATGCGACAGCGCGCGGAAGAATACTTTCGCCGTCAAATCCTCCGCATCGTGGACGTTGCCCGTCCTATAATAGATATAGCTGTATATCTTCGGCAGATAACGCTCATAGAGTTCGCCAAAGGCTTCCTTGTCCTCCTTAGCCAGCGCGACCAATTCCCGGTCAGCCAGTTCCGTGTAATCAATACGCCTTGAGAATGGGTTCTTCATACTGTAGTTCTCTAAACCCGCTTCGGTCGCCGGGGTTACGCAAAGTCGCTTCGTTTGCTGCCGGTCCGCCGTTACGCCATTAGCGCTTGAACATCGGTGAGCGTTGGCAGCGACGACATGGTCCCGCGCCGCGTACAAGCCAATCCGGCCGCGGCTGACGCGAAAGCCAGCGTCTTCCGCGCGCGCCAGCCCTGCGCCATGGCGTGGCAATACGCGCCGACGAATGCGTCGCTTGCCCCGCTTGTATCCACAGCATTGAGCTTGAAAGCCGGCTGCGCCACGCGACAGTCGCCTTGAAAAAGGATGCTGCCAGCCTCGCCTATCGTCAGCACGACGGTCCCGATACCGACGCGCAGCAGCCCACGCGCCAGCACGTCGCCATCATCTGACGCGCTATCGAGGATAAGCTGCGCTTCCAGCTTGTTGGGTATGATCACATCAACCAGGCGCAAATAATCAACGACAAAGGCATCGCGCGTGAAAAAGGGCGCCGGATTGAGCACGTTGATGGCGCCGGCTTCCCGGCCCAATTGCAGCGCAAAGGCAACTTGTGGCTGCGGGATTTCAAAGTCAATCAGCAGAATATCGCCCGCGCGCAGGTCTGCCAGCGCCTCGCGGATATGATCGTCGCAGACCCGACGGCTGGCGTCGGGCGCGCCGATGAAGCCGGGCAAGTTATCCTTGACCACGATCGCGGCGATGCTCGTCCTGCTGGTCTTCAGCCGGCGAACCCGCTCGACATTCACGCCCTCTTGCCGCAGCGCCAACAGCATTTCCGCGCCAAAGACATCGTCGCCCACACAGCCGACAAGGCGCACGTCTTCAGCGCCCAGCCGCCGCGCAGCCGTCGCCTGGTTCAGCGCCTTTCCGCCCGGGGAGAGCGTTGCCTGGCTGGCGTGCACCGACTGATTGGGGGCGACCCAGTCCGGCACATCAAAGACGATGTCGTAAACGAGCGCCCCAATGACGAAGATGCGCGGCATGATACGTTATCTGCGCTTTCAATTGCGTGATGAATTGATTGTACCATGAACAGCTTGGAGGATTGTTACGACCTTACCGCGCGGGAGTGGTAAAAATCGCGGTTACACACTGATAAGACGGTGTAGGGGCGACCTA
>JAPPFH010000003.1 GCA_028875185.1 Chloroflexota bacterium
ATTCCACCGAGACCCTCACCACTTCACTCTGATACTAAACACCTAGTTCACTGGGATGCTCGCCATAGAGATGGCGAGGGGGCCGGGGATGGGGTAAGACGTGCGGAAATCAGGCGTTCTGCAGTACGGGACAAGCCTTGTAGGGGCCGCCCGCATATACCGTAATGCCGCGCTACCCGAGGGCAACCCGCCGGATCGCCCGTACGAAGATCTGAGATGTGATATATCGCCTGCGCCGAGCGCCTCGCTGTACTCGGTGATATTAGAATCCTACTGTGAAAGCCGTCCGCGCCGCTGCTCCAGCGCTTCGTCCTCCGCCATCATCCGTTCCAACTCCGCCGTTTCCAGCTCGTCAACGTAATTCTCGATCACGCGCTCAAGGTATGCCGGCAACTCGGGATGAATCCGCTGGAAGTTGGCGCTGAAATCTGGATGCGAATTGTAGAGCTGCCCTAATCCCCGCAGCCGGTCGAGGCTGGGCTCATAGAAATGGCGCAGATGCGTCCGCCAGCGCTCGAGGATTTCGCGCACTCGCTCGTCATTTGCCTCCAGGCGAGCTTCGAGCGCCTCAGCCAGCTCGACATAAATCCGCTCGCCCTCGGCTTTAATCGCTTCCTGCCGCGCTTTGCCGTAGCTGTTCCAGCGCCCGATGGTCTCGTTGACCTCGGCGGGCCCGTATTGCAAGCGCGCCTCGCGTTCATACTGCTTTTGCTGCGCCTCGCCGTGCTGCTTCAAGCCGCGCCTCTTTTTGCTCATGATTTTCTCCTCAGTTCTTGCCGCCGCTGGCGTTTCAGATCCGCGGCGCTGTTGTAGCGCCTGATCGAAGGAAAGCGCCAAGCCACCCATAGCGTCAGCAGCGCCGCCATCACGCCCCCGCTGAAAATCGCCAGCGGCGCGCCCAATACCGACGCCACTAAGCCGGCGCGCAATTCGCCCAACTGCGGACCGGTCATGAAGAATAGCATGTTGACCGAGACCATGCGCCCGCGCAGTTGATCCGGCGTCGTCAATTGCCGGATCGTCCCGCGAATCACGCTGGAAACGATATCGCCGGCGCCAGTCAGGGCGAAGACGACATACGAAAGGACGAAGCTGGTCGATATGCCGAAGATGGCGGTCGCCAAGCCATACACCGCAACGCTCGCCAGAAAGATGAGACCTTGCCGCTTAAGCTCGCCGCGCAGCGACAGAAAGAAGCCCGTTAGCAGCCCGCCGACCGGCTGCGCAGTCGCCAGCAATCCATAACCGACCGCGCCGATGCCCAGCACCTCGCCCGCCACTATCGGCAGCAGCGTCCGCGAAGAGGCGAGCAACGTGGCGAAAAAGTCCAGCAGCATCGTGCCCATGATGATGCGTTTGCCAAAGGTGAAGCGGATGCCCAAAGCCAAAGTTCGCCAACTGAATCGCGCGTTTTTTGCCAGCGTCCCGCGATGATGTATCCCGCTGATCGAGGCGGCCGCAATGACAAAAGCAGCCGCGCTAAGGCTATAAACCAAGCCGATATTGAATTGCGCCAGCAGCAAGCCCGCCAGCGCTGGCGCCACTATTGTGCCGATCTTCGTCACCAGCATGTTCAAGCTGATGGCGTTGCCGAGGTGACGCGCATCTACCAGGTTCGCCTCAATCGACTGCCGCGCCGGAAAATCGAGCGCGATGGCGGCCGCGCCCAGCGCCGTCAATAGGTAGATTAACCAAACGCCAATCTGCCCGCTGAACGTCAGAACGCTAAGCGCCACCGCCACCAGCGCAGCCAGCAGACGCATCGCAATCATGACGCGGCACCGGTCGAAGCGGTCAGCCAGCAAACCACCGAGCAGCCCGAACAGCAGAACGGGAATGACGCGCGTCAATCCGAGCAAGCCCAAACCGAAAGCTTCCGAACCCAGCGCAATCCCGTTGCCAAACAGATTCAACGTGAAGGTCTGCCCGCGCAGCAATTCAAAGACATGCCAGTTGATAGCGAAGAGCTGCATCTGCATGCCCGCGGTCGAGACCATTTCGCCGAACCACAGATAACGGAAATCGCGATAGCGCAGGGCGGCCATTCGGTTGAACTGACGAGGCATAAGCTGGCTCTTGGCAGGCGGGTGACGCAAGCTGCAACCTTAGCGCAAAGCCCAAAGCGCTGCCAGATTCAATCGCTTGCGCGCCGGCGCGTCAGGCTGTCAAGCGGCGCATGCGGTCCAGCAGCGGCGACTGCAGCTCCAATGGACCGACCGACTTGAGCGTCAACTCGGCGTAACGGACGGTGAGATCGCGGATCGCGGGAGAGGGAGCATAGGTCTCTATTTTCGCGTCGCGCAGGTGCGCCGTTGCGCGCGTGCCGCCGATCCCGCGCAGCACTGTCAGCCGATTGGCAGACCGATCAATCGCCGTCACGCGCAGGTACTCGCCGCCAATTCGCAGCAAGTGCCCGACATGAAAGCGCGGAGCAACGCCATCCTCATCAGCGCCAGCGCTATTAGCCACACGCAGTAGCGCCGCATGGGCGCTCAAGGCTTTTTCGCCGACCCGGTCTCCACTATCGCGCCAGGCTTGCGCCCAGCGATCGTGCCAGCCCCAGATGCCCGTCACGCTGACGGAATCAACCCGGTTCAGCCCCAGGCGAAAAGCCCTGCCCCGCTTGAGCCGCAAGATGCTGGACGGCTCGTCGCTCTCGCCTGGAACGTTGAAAATATGGGCTATGTCAACCGCGCCGCCACCATCGCTGAGCGCGCGCAACTCAAGCAGGTCATCCGGCAGGATCAACATGCGCGGCGCCGCTGCAGCGGGCTTGACCTCCAAGGTCGCCAGCCGCGGGCAGTAGCGGCGCTGCGTCGTCGATTCGATGAGATGACTCGCCTCCCCCAGCGCCCGCAGCAAGTCGTCTTCGCTGCCGGCGTTAGCGCCGACATTCAGATGCCGCCGCAGGTCTTCTAATGTCGCAATCGTATACATGGTAAGCCTTTCTGCTATTCGTGGCGATACATTACAAAATACGCCCAAAATCCCGCCCCGACTGTCGCGGAAGGCGCGCCTGTGTTAAGTTAGCGGGAACGAGATGAAGGCTATGGAATATGAAAGCGCTCGCCATCCCGCCGAATGAATTCAATGCGGAATTGCATCGGCTGCCAATCGCCGGCGAACTGCTGCTGCCCGGTGCGCAGGTTTATGTGCGTTCCGATGGCGTGGCGCTGGCGCTCAAGCAGGCGCTGCCGCCGAGCGAGGTCTGCGGCACGGTAGTCGAGCTGTGCCGCCAAGGCGAGGCCGTCGAGGTCGCGCTAGAGGCGGAACAGCAGGAGGATGGGGGTTTCTTCTTTCAGGCGCTGTGGGTGCTGGTGGGGTGAACTGCCCAGGGCAACGTCAACAGAGTTGAACACCGATCTTCATATGTTGTTCACGCAAGCCTTTGTTTACGCAGTAACTGCTGGAGCGACAGTGCCTCCAGATGCCTGAGCATCCACGGCGTAATCATCATCATAATGCGGCACGTTTACTACCAAGGTTGATTTAACTGGTTGCGGTTCGGGTACATCAAGGTTCTTGTCCAGCAAAAACCAGATGTGATCCACCCTTGCTGATTCAAGCCATTCAAGCGCTTCTTCAACCGAATCCCCATGTGCTATGCATCCAGGCAATTCCGGTACGATCGCCACGTAAACCGGCTCGCCTTCAGTCGTTTCATCAAGAAACACATGCGCTTGGTACGGGCGACTAGCTAAAAATTCAGCTTCCTTCAAGTATGACTTATTCATAGCTGCACCTCGACATTGAATCTCAATGCCCCCGACTGTGCGAAGTATGTTCTAATTCCTTAACTTTGTCAACAAGCTTCACTGCTTTGCTCACGTAAACCTTGGGCAACTTCCGGTGTCGCGGCAAGGTCTCATTTAGCACAGGATAGTCAGGATGATAGACTTTGTCATGCTTCGATCCGTGCTGAATGATGAAGCCGAAACCTTCATAAAGCGCAACAATATCGCGCCGCTTCCAATTGGCTTTGCTTCGGCGCATGTCTTCCAGCAGCGATTCCGCTTTGGAAGGCATTTATACGCTGCTGACTTCGCGCTGCAAAACTTGAATCGCGGTGTACTCGTCGAGTTCATCTCCGTTAATGGTCAAATAAAAGCAGTATTCTCCAGGTCTTTCGAAGCGCAGATCATTGAACTCAACGAGTAAGTTGCATTGTGGTCTATTGCCACCCATACCTTGAGGTAATTCAAATGCGCCTTTCAGGGAAAACACATGTGTACCATCCTCGTCGGTAAGTGTCACGAATAGTTCGTGAGGATTTTCGCTGTCTGCGATTTCGCCTTCAATTGTCAACGCCAAGCACATTCTTTTGTGTTGGCATGGGAATGTGCTCGCGTAGATTGCTCGAAACACGCCGAGAATATGCAGCTTCCCGGTTATGGGATCAATCGTCGCATAGTCCGAGGTAACCATTAGGGGGATCTTCACGTCGATCCAATCCTTGTCGCAGTGAATTCGCCAACGGAGTATATCACAATACAAAAGGGCGGAGGCGCCAACACCCCCGCCCCGCGCGCGCCGCTACACCGCTATGTTGTACAAGCAGCTCGCCACTTCTTTATCGAAGCGAACGAAAGCCAGCCGCACCGTCGCCGTCAGCTGATACGAGTCGTAATACGACAAGTAATCGACGCTGACCGCGATCTTGCGCCGGTAACCGACATACCAGCCGGGGCGATAAACGCAGACCGCTTGCCCCTTGCTGTTCGTGCCGTCACCGACTTTGCCGTCAGCTTCGGTCAGCGACATCTCGGCTGACACGAAGACCGGTATCCCGTCCACGTAACCGATCTGGCCAGTCTGCGCCGTCGCCAGCGGACCGGCTTTGTCCATCGTCAGGAACTCGCTGATGTTCAGCAGCGCGGCGTAGGTGCCGCTATCCACGATCCAAGCCAAGTCCGATGGACGGGCGGCGTACTTGCCCGACATCTTGAAGCGCGCCTGGCGCATTTTCGCGAGCGTCGGCGCGCCATTCATATTGACCGCGTTTTCCGTCCGGTCCACCAGCGGCAATCGGCGCAAGCCGTTCAGCGCCAGATATTTCGCCGTGCTCGCCGGGCGGGCGGCATCGCTGTTGATGTTACCGGTCGCGCCCGTTTTCGTGTCGCCATTAAGCAGCACGTTGTCGATGGCATCGGCGATCGCGCGCGCCGCCTGCTCGCGATAGATATTGAGCACCGGTATCACCGCGTCTTCCACCAGCTCGCTGCTGAAGCCGACCCGCAGCGCCAGCTTTTTGGCGTTGAGCGTCACCTTGCCACTTCCGATCTTGCTGTCGGGGATCGGATTGCCCGAATCGAGCGTCAGCTGGGCTTCGTCCTGCGTCTCCGGCACGAAGTACACCGTCGGATCCGTCCCTTCAATCGGCAGCTCGAAGGGATTGCTCGGCATCTCAACGCTCTGGAAAAGCGGCAGAATCGTATTGTCTTGCCGCGCTTTGTGCCAGATCTGCTGGCTCCACAGATCAGGCGCCCATTCATCGCCGAAGCCGGTCTGCGTGCTGTACGCCAGCTCATCGGCTTTGATCGCCTTCAGCTTTGCCCGCTGAACCTTGTCCGCCAGCGCGTTGCTGTAGCGCTCGCTGACGCCGCGAAAGCTCTTCGCCGAGCGCAGCAGCATATAGCCGTGCAGCATGTCCAGCGCGTCCAGCGCGTCAAATTCGCTGCCGACCTCGACCCGCGCCAGCTTCAGCGCCTCGCGCTCATCCGCCAGTGGCAGACGCTTGAGTGTCTCTTCCGTCATTGATAGTCCTTTCTCTCCTGCAGGTTGTGTTTCGGTGACCGCCGCAGCGCTCAACCCCAGCCGCGCCATGTCCAGACCGAGCGCCTTGTACGCGCTCTTCAAGATCCGCACATCCGTCCGCCGCGGCTCCGCCGGGGTCGGCGTCAGGCTGCCTTCAACGATGGGCCAGCGTTTGATTCGCCCGCCCGCTTCCACCTCGACCAGATGCGGCAAACTGCCCGAGGACCAACTGAGCGCGCCCTGATCCACCAGCCGCCGCACCGCTCTCACATAGCGTTTGTGCAGGTCCAGCTGCGCCTCCGCCCAGAGCCCAATCTCGTCCGGCGCCAGCGTATCAATGACGCCTATGACCGCCGCTTTCAAAGCGCCGTCCAAGCCGTGGTGATACAAGACCGGCCGGCGCTCATACCATTCCAGCCCGACATCGGTCTCGGGCGTGAAAAACTCGCCGTGCATATCCGGCTGGCGCGCCTCGCCCCAGGTGATCAAATAACCGCCGACACGGCCGGCCGAATCATCGATCATCTTAACTTTCATCATGGCTTCGATCGTCTTTCCTTCATCCATACGCAATCTCCCTCTCTCGCCAAAACGGGTTTTCTTCCCTTGCGCGCTGCCTCGGTCCGTTCGCACGCGGCGCAATCGTGGTGCGGCGGCGGGCAGCCATACGGCACGTCAACCGCCCTCGCCACCGCCCGAAAGCGAAACCGCGAAAGACCGATCCCGTGCTTTGTTAAGCGTCTGAGGGCTTGCGCCATCAGCCATCTCAGACGTAAGTTAGCACATTAGTTCTGGTACGGGGAAACAAATATTCGCGCGTTGCGTTTTTCTAACGAAGTTTCCAAGGAGGTCGCGTCAAAGTATCCGCAGGAAAAGACCAAGATGCGCAGCGGCTAGTGAGCCGTCAGCACCCGATCATTCTTGAAGCCAGTTCTAAAGCCGCCTTGCAATGCTGCGCGCAGCCTAAGCCGAAGTCCGCACTTCACCAGTGGCGCTTCCCGCTTCGCTACCATCCCCCAGATAGGCGAATACATCAGCCTTATAGACCGTATCCGCCTGCAAGCCGCCGATGGTCTGTGAGGTTTCGCCATTGTCAAAGGTGAATACCTCGAAGATCTCATCGTTGTAGAAAGTCAGCAAATAAGACGGATCCCCTGCGACGGTCGTCCAATTCACGGTGACGCTGTCCTGCCCGACATGGCTGAAGGAAATTGAGAAACCCTGCGCTGGCTGCTCTGGCACTGG
>JAPPFH010000055.1 GCA_028875185.1 Chloroflexota bacterium
TTGCTCCTTGGATACAGTGCCATTATAATCCAAGACTATACACCTAGTTCACTGGCGCGCGTAGACACTGCGCTACGGGAAGGGCCGGGGATGGGGTAAGACGTGCGGAAATCAGGCGTTCCACAGTGCCGGACAAGCCTTGTAGGGGCGACAACCCATGTCGCCCAAAACCACAAGTCGCAGCGGCAGCGGGCGACCAGATTGGTCGCCCCTACATTCTTAGCTCATGGAGAAGCACAGAGAGCGCTGTAATGGCAGGCGGAATGGGTTATAGTTTGCGAGGCACGGCGAATGAATTGATGAAGGGGAGCGGGGATGTACCAGACATTGAGCCCAGGCGCGCTGGGAATACGCGGATTATCGCTGGCGGAGAGTCTCAAACTGGCGAAGGAAACCGGCTTTGACGGGCTGGATTTCAGCATTGCGGAGGCGGCGGCGCTGGCCGATGAGCACGGCGCTGGTTATGTGCGGGCGCTGTTTGATGATGCCGGCGTCAAGTATGGCGCCTGGGGCATGACGGTGCGCTGGCAACATGCGGACTGGCGCGATGATTTGGCGGCGCTGCCAAAGTACGCGGCATTGGGCGCGGAGCTGGGCGCGCGGCGTACATCAACCTGGTGCCCGCCTTCATCGACCGAGCGCGAATTTGATGAGAATTTCGCTTGGCATCTGGAGCGCTTCAAGGCGATCGCCGAGGTTTGCAGCGATCACGGCATTCGCTTTGGCATCGAGTTCATCGGTCCGCAGACGCTGCGCCCGGCTGATCAGCATGATTTCATCTATGACATGGAAGGCATGCTGGCTTTGGCGGCCGCTTGCGGCACAGGCAATGTCGGCTTGCTGCTGGATGCTTGGCATCTGTATACATCGGGCGGCTCGGTGGCTGATATGGACAAGATCAGCAATGCGGATATTGTGAATGTGCATGTCAACGACGCGCCGCTCGGGCTGACGATGGCGACCTACGACGATCATGATCGGCGGCTGCCGACCGAGACGGGCGTCTTGCCGCTGGAGGGCTTTATGAAGAAGCTGATTGCGCTGGGTTATGATGGACCGGTGACGCCGGAGCCTTTCAGCAAGCGGATTAACGCGCTGGAAGATCCGCGCGAGGCCGCGGCGGAGACGGCGAAATACATGGCGCGCTTGTGGGCGCTTGGCGGCTTGGACTAGGCTGCGACCTTGCTCAATAACGCAATATCCAGTTTACGGAAAATAGTTCGCGGGATACCTCTAGCAGGTTCCGCTCGGGGTCAATGAGCAGCTTGCTCGGTTTCCCATTGTGTGCGACGTGGACTTCGGCGAAGACGGCGAGGTCATGTCGCCCGGCGTATGGATGTTGGGCGGCGAGGAAACGGGCGAACTGCAAGATCATATCGGGTTGATAAGTCATGTGTCGGAGTTGCTGCGGCGTCAGGAATTGGTCGCCGTAGACGATTTGCGTTTTGCCGGCTGTTTTATCCACCAGGTAAAACGTGGCGAAGCCCGCCTTCTCATTGAGCATGACGCGCCAGGCGAAACGATAGCCTTCCATCGTCCAGTTGGCGTCGCCCGGATAGAAGTAGTGGCGCAGGGGCAGCGTCAATTGCAGGGCGAAGAACAGAATAAGGACGAGCTTTGCCGGGCGCGATATTTGAATCGGCGGGCGGAAAGAATGGCGCGGCAATGAAGGCAATCGGATGCCGATTTGCTTCAGCGCGCCGTGCAGTTCTCCCCCGCTGAAGAAAATCAGCGTGGATGCAATCATCACGTAGGGGAAGACGCCAATCGGGAAGAGCAGCGCCGTCAACAGGTGGAATGCGATAACAGTGGCGTAGGCGAAGGGACGCGCGCGGCGCCAAGCGAGCCATAGGACGATCGTAAGATCGTAAGCGGCGGCGGACCAGCTGAGCAATACCGCCATCCAATCGTGATCAAAGAGCGGACCAATCAGAGGAAAGCTTGTATTCGCCTTGAGCCAGATCGCCAATGGGCGTCCCTGCAGCAGCCAATCCTCGTTCAATTTGGCGAAACCGGCGAAGAAATAGACAATGGCCAATTGAAGCTGCAGCGCGAAGATGCGCCAGAAGGGCACATAGCGCAATTTCAGTATGGGGCGCAGGCGGGCGTCAAGCGAGAGATAGCGGTGGGCGGGCGTGAAGTTCAGCAAAAAACTCACGAGGGACACGAAGTAATAGTGATTGAGATAGGTCGCTTGGTCGATTAGCTCGACATAAGTGAAGAGGATGAAAAAAACGGCGATTGCGGCGCGATAGGCGAAGCCCAGCATGATGAATAGGGACGCAACGAGAAGCGCCAAGAAGACGGCGGTCATGCCTTGGGCGTCCAGCGGCTTGACCCATTCCAAGCCTAGATAGGAAAAGTGGAATTGCGGCTGGATGTAGAGCGCGTCGATCCAGCCATTAACTATGAAGCGCAGTGTGCTGGCAAACATCACGGCGCCAAAGGCGATGCGAAAGACAGCCAGTGGCAGGATATCCACCGGCTGGTTCAAATGCCGCTCGATGCGGGCGAGCATCGCAGCGAGGCTCAGCGACATCTCTTTGGCGCTATTGGTCGCCGTCGCGGTCGGACAGAGTGATCAGTATGCTGAGGTGGCTCTTCATATCGGCGCGGAGCAGGATCTGCAGTTGGCGAATGTTCTCGTATAGGGCGGCGATGTCCTCCGGCGTCTCGCTGATGGCTACCGCCAGGGGCAATTCTATTGCGTCAATGGAATCGATCGCTGCGGCGAAGCGTTCGTTGATGACTTGGGATAGCGGGCGATCATCGAATTCGGCGCCGAGGAAAATGAGATAATCATCAAAGCCAAGCTGGTCTTCGTCGTCTCCGCCGTTGAAGACATTTTGAAGACCGATCAGACGATGAGCGAGGTGGCTGTGTGAATGGCGGGCAAAGGGCGATTCGACCAGTTCGCTATGGGGCTCGCCATCGAGGGCTATGCCGGAGGGCTCGCCGAGCCACATCTCCAGATCGGTTTGCAGAGTATTGAATATTTTGTTGGCGAGCATATTGATCGTGCCTTGCAGGACGCCGCCCGCTTGATCGGCTTTGACGAAGCGATCGACGTACTTGCGGCCATCGGGCGACCAGTAGTCGTGGATTTCGCCGGCTTTCCGCTCGATGTTTTGGGCGAGCGCGAGCGTAAACTGGCGCCGGCGTTCGTCATCAAACAGGTCGACAATGTCGCCCCGCGTCTTTGCCGGGTCGAAGATCAGGTATTCGAGGGCATCGAGACCCTTGGAAGTGGAACCGATGCCATCCACAAAGGCTTCGGAGATTATCTCGTCGCCGCTTAGGATCTTGTCAATGAACTCGTAATTGGCCGGCGGCTTATAGACTTGATTATGAATCGAAGTGAGGCGCAGGTCCATGTTGAAGAGGGCGATTGCCTGCCAGGCGTTGGCTGCGGCGCGCCAAGCTTTGCGCAGGGCCGCCAGGCTGTCTTCGTCGGGGGACTGCGCGAAGTGTTCGGCGGCGGCGCCTAAATTTCGGCTGGCTTTGGTAAATGCCTCTTGACCCGGCTGCAGCACATTATTGACGATGCTGCCCAACATGGCGCGGCGGTCGAAGCTGTCTTGCGCATTGGCAATGTGACTGACGGCAAAAAGGGAAAGCGGCGCGAGCGCGCCCAAGATGATCATGACGAGGATGACGTGGCGACGGCTGGCGCGCATGGTGAATCTCCTTCAAGCTGGTGGGGTCATAATGATTTCAGAAACTCTATCAGCGCCTCGCGATCAGCGGCAGGCAGTTCAGTAAAGGCATTTTGCGCCGCTTCCGCTTCGCCGCCGTGCCAGAGAATGGCTTCGGTCAAGTTCCGGGCGCGCCCGTCATGCAGATAATAGGTATGGCGGTTGACGACTTCGATCATGCCGATGCCCCAGAGCGGCGGCGTACGCCATTCGCGGCCGGTCGCCTGAAAATCGTCTCGGTTATCGGCCAAGCCTTCGCCCATATCGTGCAGGAGGAGATCGGTGAAGGGGTGGATTGTCTGACGCGACAGCGCGGCGATGAAGGGATGTATGCCGGTTTCGTGCGTATCGACGTGACAGGAGGCGCAGCCGATATCGTTGAAGACGCGCTCCCCCCTTTGAACGGTGTCGGCTTCAAAATCGCGTTGTGCCGGAACAGCCAGAGAACTCAAGTAGAGGACCACCTTTAGCAGGTCGTCGTCGCTTATTTCCGGCTCGCCGCCGTGTATGGCCGCCTGGCATGCGTCTTGGACGGGGCTGCAATTCTGCTGCGGGAATATGCTGGTGGTGATGCCCAAATCGCCGTGGAAAGCGGTAGCGGTCTGCTGCAGGATGTTGGGCTGGTTGGCTTTCCAGCCGAAGCGACCGATGACCTGCCGGCTGCTGACGTTGTCCCAGACGTAGTTGGGACGGCCAGAAATGCCGTCATTGTCGGCGTCATTAGGGTCGGACAGTGCAAGCAGGCGCGCTTCCGGAATCGCTTCCAGCAGACCTAGTCCAATCAGCTGCCCGCCGACCCGCGCCGAGGTCAGGACTTCGGGATGCATTTCGCCATAAGCCAGATTCTCGAAGTGGACCTTGGGCTGCCGCAATTCGTACGGGCTGCCATCGGCGAATTCGCCTTCTATGTATTCGTAGCGCAGCACCAGGTCGCCTTCTTCATCGATTTCTTCCAGCGCCGTATCCTGAAATTGGCCGCCGTAATTGGGTTCGGGCAGGCTGGCCCAAGTCAAGCCGCGATCGCGCATGCTGAGGCGGACGAGGAAGCCGGTGGGCGCTTCGCCGTCGAATTCGGGCGGGCGGCCGCGCCCGTCTTTGAAATGGCAACTGGCGCAGGAACGGGCGTTGAAGAGCGGCCCCAAGCCATCGCGGGCGGTGGTCGATGCCGGCGCCGTCACCCAGTTCTGGTTGAAGAAGGAGTTGCCGACGAAGAAAAAGAGCTCTTGCATGCGCTCCAGGCCCGGGGCTGGCTGGGCGAATGCGTTGCGCGTTGTGTTGAAGATTGTGGTTTGGCCGCCGAGCAGCGCGCTTCGCCGCGGCGCCGTCTGCGAATAGGATTTGGACGCGAGCGGCAAAAGAGCGGAGAGCGCCGCCAACCCGAGGCCGACAGTCAGAAAGACGCGGACTGATAACGCTACGCGACGAAACAAATTGAAAGCATCCGATCAGAGTTGCCTAAAACCGAGTTTGTCATGCGACTACTAATAATAAAGCTATAGCGCGAGTGGGCGAGCCACCGGCTCGCCCGTACGACGTTTCAATTATCTTGGCAACTTCCTTCATTCGGCAGATTCGCCAATTGCGTTTCTGGAATTCTTGGTCCCCGGCGGATAAAGCCAGGGACCAGCTTGGGGCGGCTATTCGGGCAGGGCGGTGTCGATGACCAGGTCAAGCGATACAGCCAATTCGACCAGCTTGTCGCCGACATCTTGCAAGGTAAAAACGGCGTCAAAGACGCCCGGCCGTGAATCGGCATTGACGATAGCGCGGTCGAAGGGGACGAAGATGCCGTTCACCTGCTGGTCGGCGAGGTCCAGCAATTCGAGCATTTCAGCGTTCAGCTCGGGCGCAAGCGCTTCGAATAGATCGGCCAATCCGGCGCCTTCGACGACTGTGCCATCGATGCGCGTGTAGGCGCCGCGGTAGACGTTGCTGACACCCATGAAGTTGGTGATGATGTCGCGGTGGGTGTTATCGCTGAAGCAGGAGTGTTCGTCTTCCTGATCCTGATTGTCGTAGGCGGTGAACATGCGCTCGCCGGCGAGTTCGGATTTGGCGAGGACGCCGATGCCAGTCAGCATATTGGTCAGGGCGACATCGGTTGGTCCATCGTGGAAGTCCCAGACGTAATTGTCGTCGATTTCGTGATTCCACTGGTCGACCATATCCTGAAGGTTTTCGACCAGGAGCTCGCCGGTGATCAGCAGATATTGGCCGCGGCGTTCGGCGTTGGGCGCGCTGCTGTAATCTGTGGCGGGGCGTTTGCCGGCGCTGTCTTCGTAGAGATCCTGCCCCCAGAGAAGGAATTCAATGGCATGGTAGCCGGTGCTAATGTTCTCTTCGGCGCCGACCTCGTTCAAAGAGATGAGCAGGTCTTTAGTGATCTCGGGGTAATCGGCGGTGTTGTTGATGATGCCGGCGTCGGCGTCGCCGTCAACATAGTCGATATAGGCTTCGTCGAGGGGCCAGGCGTTGAGCAAGCCTTCAGGACCGTCTTCATCATCAATGGGACCGCCATAGAAGCGATAGGCTTCGGTCTGGCCGTAGGGTTCATTGGAAGCGAGCCAGGCGTCTCTAGCCGCTGCCAGGGTGCTTTCATCGGGCATGCTGACGAATGCGATGAGAGCTTCATTCAGCGCCACCGCCAGCTCAAGCGAATCCTGGTAACTGGCGAAGACGATATCGGCGTAGGTTTCGACCGCGTCTTGCTGGAGCGCCGCAAGGTTTTCATCGGCGCTTGCGCTGCCCGCCCAGATGGCGAGAGCTGCGATTAGTACGAGCAAACTGAGGCGTTTCATGTTGAGACTCCTGTCCAATTGGAAATTGCCATTATTGACTATGGCATTTTAGAGGAGCCGTTCCGAGTATTTCCACGTCATTGATTAACCGTAAACTTTAGGGGACTTGTATTCAGGATGACCGAGGGATTCAACTATAGTTTTCTACAGTTGTTTAGAGAATTTTGTTCAAGAATGTAAAGATGAGCGTAGGTTAATTCGCTACTATGCGCTTGTTAAATCACGAGGCCGGCGCCACAGGACTGGCGTAGGACCAGCGAAGGCGGCGCGGTGACGCGGGGAGGGGCTTCGTCTGGATTTTCGATGCGCTGCGCGAGGCCTTCGGAAGCGCTGAGAGTCTGCGGCAATCGGCGGAAGAGTGAGGCGGCACCAGGCCGCCTCATCCGCGATAATTACTATCGTTCGGTGATCCAAATCGTCGGTTCAGTCAGCTTGCTCAGCTTTAGTTTCACAACCTTCGACTTT